>JBKHDD010000051.1:0-26995 GCA_046541515.1 Desulfococcaceae bacterium | reverse complement strand
CTGGTCGCCTATCTCCAGCGGGGCGTTCCCGAAAGCGGATACATGGACAACGCCGCCCGGCCGCATTATGAATTTGCGGTACGAAGTTACGCCGCCTTCGTGCTGTCCCGGGTGAACCGGGCGCCGCTGGGCAGCCTCCGGCCGCTGTTCGACAATCACCGGGAAAACGCCCGGTCGCCGCTGCCGCTGGTTCATCTGGGGCTGGCGCTTCGGAAGATGGGCGACGACGTTCGGGGCGCGGACGCCATCGCCAAGGCGGCGGAACGGCGGTCGGAGGACCGAGGCTGGTGGGGGGATTACGGAAGCTCCGTCCGGGACTTGGCCCTTTCCGCCGCGCTGTTGCTGGAGTCGGGCGTCTCCGACGGGCTGGACCGAATCCTGCCGGACCTCTTGGACGCGCTTCGGGGCCGCCGCTGGACGAGCACCCAGGAAAAATCGGCGGTGGTCCGGGCCGGGCTGGCGCTGAACCAGCGGGCCGACGATCCTTGGCGGGGGCGGTTGACCGTCGGCGCGGAAACCACGACCCTGGACCGGCGCGGCGCCTTCGTGACGCCTTTGTCGGCGGAGGAGATTGCCAACGGGGTCCGATTCGACCTGGAGAACCCGGATCGGCTCTACGCCTCGGCGGTGGTCGGCGGCTATCCCCGCACCCCGCCGCCGCCCGACGACGAAATGATCCGAATTCGCCGGTCGCTGTTCACCCCGGCGGGAGAACCGCTGGACCGGCGAGAATTCCAAGTGGGCGAGCTGGTGCTGGTCCATCTCTCCGTCGCCGCCAACCAGCGGATACCCGACGCCCTGGTGGTGGATTTGCTGCCGGCCGGCTTTGAAATTGAAAACCAGAACCTGAAGCACGGCGCCCGGCTGGATACGGCCCAAATCGACGGCGAATCCATCGCCAAGCTGCAAGATTCGGCGGATCTGCGCCACGAGGAATTCAGGGACGACCGGTACGTGGCGGCCGCCGCGCTCGGCGATCATCAAGTCACGCATCTGTTTTATCTGGTCCGGGTGGTGAGCCCGGGCACATTCGCCGTTCCGGCCCCCATGGTCGAGTCGATGTATCGCCCCGAAATCCGGGGGATTGGGGAAACGCCGGGGGCCATCACCGTACGAAACGCAACGTCAACCGACACCACGGGAGGCAACCATGCCCAGTGAAACCTTTCATATCCCCAACATTTCCTGCGGACACTGCACCCACGCCATCGAAACCGAGCTGAAGAGCGTCAAGGGCGTCTCCGACGCGAAGGGCGACATCGAGGGCAAATCGATCCGGGTCGCCTGGGAGGAACCGGCCGACCGGAACCGGATTCTGGCCACCCTCAAGGACATCAATTACCCGGCCCAAGAATCGACCCAATGATCGGAATGAGCCCATGAGCACCCAACGGATTCGGCTGCCGGTTTCCGGGATGACCTGCGCCAACTGCGCCATGAACATCGAACGGACGGTGAAAAAACTCGACGGCGTGACCGACGCCTCGGTCAACTTCGCGGCGGAGGAGGCCAACGTCGAATACGACCCGGAGACGTTAAAGCCGGACGACATCGTCAAATCGGTGGAAAGCGCCGGTTTTTCCGTCCCGGCCCGCCGGATCGAGTTCCCGGTGCGGGGCATGACCTGCGCCAACTGCGCCATGAACATCGAACGGACGGTCAAGCGGCTGGACGGCGTGATGGACGCCTCCGTCAACTTCGCGGCGGAACGGGCCTCGGTGGAATACCTGCCGGACCTGGTCTCCAGCGAGCAGGTGGACAAGGCCATCCGCGACGCCGGCTTCGAGCCGCTGATGGACGCCGCCGACGCCGAAGGCGAGGATCCCGAGGCGGCGGCCCGGGAGGCGGAAATCCGGGACCAGACCCGGAAGTTCGTCGTGGGCCTGATCTTCACCCTGCCGCTGTTCATCCTCAGCATGAGCCGGGATTTCAATCTGCTCGGGGCCTGGAGCCATGATCCCTGGGTCAACTGGCTCTTTCTGTTCCTGGCCACGCCGGTGCAGTTCTACACCGGCTGGGACTACTACGTCGGCTCTTACAAGAACCTGCGCAACAAGACCGCCAACATGGACGTGCTGGTGGCCATGGGCTCCTCGGTGGCCTATTTCTACTCCCTGGTGGTCATGACCGTTCCGGCCGTGGGCGGCCACGTCTATTTCGAGACCGCCGCCGTGATCATCACCCTCATCAAATTGGGCAAGCTGCTGGAGGCCCGAACCAAGGGCCGCGCCGGCGCGGCCATCCGCAAGCTGATGGAGCTGGCCCCGCCGGTGGCCGTGGTGGTCCGCGAGGACGGCCGGGAGGAGGAGATCGCCTTGGAAAAGGTTCAGGTGGGCGATCGCCTTCGGGTTCGGCCCGGGGGGAGAATTCCGGTGGACGGCGTCGTCGCCGAGGGTCGCTCCGCCGTGGACGAATCCATGCTCACCGGCGAGCCGCTGCCGGTGGACAAGGCGCCCGGCGACGCCGTCACCGGCGGCACTCTGAACCGGGACGGCGTGCTGACCTTCAAGGCCGAAAAAGTTGGCAAGGACACGGCCCTGGCCGGGATCGTCCGGCTGGTCCGGGAGGCCCAGGGCACCAAGGCCCCCATTCAGGCCACGGCCGACCAGGTGGCGGCGGTGTTCGTGCCGGCCGTCATCGGGATCGCCCTGGTCGCCTTCGCGATCTGGTGGACCGCGACGGGCGAATTTGTCCCGGCCATGATTCGGCTCGTGGCGGTGCTGGTGATCGCGTGTCCCTGCTCCCTGGGGCTGGCGACGCCGACGGCGCTGATGGCCGGCACCGGGAAGGGCGCGGAGGCGGGCGTGCTGTTCCGCAGCGGGGAGGCCCTGGAACGGCTTTCCCGGGCCGACACGGTCGTGTTGGACAAGACCGGCACCCTCACCAAAGGCAAACCGGCCGTGACGGACACCGTCCGTCTTCCGGACGCCGGCGAGGCGGTCCCCGACGAAAACGCCCTGCTCACCCTCGCCGCCGCCGCCGAAGCAGGCTCGGAACATCCCCTGGGCCGGGCCATCGTCCGGGGCGCGGAGGCCGAGGGGCTTTCGATTCCCGCCGCAAGCGATTTCCAGGCCGCCGGTGGGCGAGGCGTGACGGCCACCGTGGATGGAAAGACCGTGCAGGTGGGGAAGCCCGAATGGTTCCAGGACGGCGAAGTCAACCTGGATCGCGCCCGGGAGCCGCTGGAATCCATGCGGGAGAAGGGCTGGACCGTGATGGTGGTGGCGGTGGACGGCCGGGCCGCCGGGCTCCTGGCCGTGGCCGACACCGTTCGGGAGGAGTCTGCCGACGCCGTGGCGGCCCTCCACGACCAGAACATTCGGACGGTCATCCTCACCGGCGACCATCGGGTCACCGCCCGGGCCATCGCCGACGCCGTGGGCATCGACGAAGTGGAAGCGGAGGTGTCGCCGGAAGACAAGGCCAACCGGGTCCGGGCGCTTCAATCCGAGGGCCGGAAGGTGGCCATGGTGGGCGACGGCATCAACGACGCCCCGGCCCTGGCCGCGGCCGACGTGGGCGTGGCCATCGGCGCCGGCACCGACATCGCCATCGAGACGGCCGACGTGATCCTCTCGGCCGACTCCCTCCGCGGCGTGCCTCGCGCGGTCCAGTTGAGCCGCGCCACCCTGCGGACCATCCGCCAGAACCTGTTCTGGGCCTTCTTTTACAACGTGGCGCTCATTCCCGTCGCGGCCGGGGTGCTTTATCCCTTTGAGGATCTTCCCGGGATGCTCCGACAACTTCACCCCATTCTGGCCGCCCTGGCGATGTCGCTGTCGTCGATCACCGTGGTCTCCAACAGCCTGCGGCTCTATCGGTCCTCCGGAGAGGTTTCTCCGCCCCGATCATGAAACTCCGCGCCATTCTCTCGGTGCTGGCCGCCCTGGCCCTGTTTTCCGCGCTTTTGGGCGCGGGGGTTTATTACGTTTCCGTCCAGGAAACCCAGGCCCAGAGCGCCCGGCGGCGGGTGGAATCCCGCGCGGAATCGGTTCGCCTGCGAATCGATTCCGTCATCGCCGGACACCTGGACGCGGCCGAGGCGCTGGCGGGTCTTCCGGCGATCCGGCGAGCGCTCGCCTCGGGCGATGCTTCGGCGCTGGCGGAGGCAAACGCCGTGCTGGACACCTTCGCCGCCGCCCTCCACGCCGACGTCTGCTACCTGATGAACCGGGAGGGAACCACCCTGGCCGCCAGCAACCGGGAGCGGGCGGACAGTTTCGTGGGCCAGGTCTATGAATTCCGCCCCTATTTTCGGCGGGCCGTTCGGGGCGATCCGTCGGCGTACATGGCCCTGGGCGTCACCTCCGGCCGGCGGGGACTCTATTTCGGCCAGCCGGTCTCGGACGACGGAGAGGTTTTGGGCGTGGCGGTGGTCAAAATCCCGGCCGAACGAATGGAGGAGGAGGCGGATCCGGACACTGGCGTCTGGCTGTTGATCGATCCCAACGGGCTCATTTTTTCCGGCAACCGTTCGGACTGGCATCTTCGCTTCCTTTGGCCCGCGGGGATCGAAGCGCGGCGGGCCCTGAGCGCTTCCCGCCAGTTCGGCGTCGGTCCCTGGGCCGACGCCGGTTTACGGCGGGAATCGCCGGGCGTCGCCGCGGATCCCCGGAATCGGCGATACCGGTTCCACTCCATCCCCCTGAATCGGCCGACCGGATGGCGGGTGGTCTATCTGAGCCCCAAAACCGACGACGGGCTTCTGCCCCGGTGGGATCAGTTGACCGTTGGCTCCGGGGGCCTGGCGTTGCTTTTCCTTTTCCTGGTGGCCCTGTCCGTGCTCGTGCTCTACCGGCAGGCCAGCCGGGAAATCAATCGCCGCCGGGACGCCGAAAGCGCTCTGTTTGAAAGCGAACGGCGCTACCGAAGCGTCTTTGAAAACACCGGAACCGGCACGGTGCTCAGCGAGGCGGACATGACCCTTTCCATGGTCAACGCCGAATTCGCCCGGATGACCGGCTACGACCGGTCGGAGATCGAGGGAAAGCTGCCCTGGACGGCGTTCATCCATCCCGAAGACCACGATCGAATGCGGGATTACCATTACCGCCGCCGCCGGGGCGAGCCAAACGTGCCCACCCAGTGGGAATGCCGGTTGTTGGACCGGGCCGGAAACATCCACCAGGTGGTGGTGCAGGCCGGGCTCATCCCGGGAACCAGCACCAGCGTGAGCTCCTTTATCGACGTGACGGAACACCGGCGGGCCGAGGCGGCGTTCCGGGAAAGCGAGGAGCGGTACCGGCAGTTTTTCGAAAGCGATTTCTCCGGCGCCTACATTTCCTCGCCCCGGGGAAAGCTGCTGGCCTGCAATCCGGCCTTTGCGCGGATCTTTGGGCACGAGACGCCGGAGCAGGCCCTTTCCGTCGATCTTCGGGAGTTGTACTGCCGCACCGCGGACCGGGTGAGCTTCCTGGACCGGCTTCGGCGGGACGGCCGGGTCGCCGACCATGAAACGGAAATGATCCGCCGGGACGGCGCCATCATCCAGACCGTGGAAAACGCGGTGGGCGTCTTCGATCCCGATGGACGGCTCGCGGAAATCCGGGGCTATCTGCTGGACGTGACCGAAAAGAAAAATCTGGAGGCCCAGCTTCGGCAGGCCCTGAAGATGGAAGCGGTGGGAACCTTGGCCGGGGGCGTGGCCCACGATTTCAACAATCTGCTCATGGCCATCCAAGGCTCCACCGACCTGATGCTCCGGGAACTTTCGCCGGACCATCCCCATGCCGAAAAACTTTCCCACATCGCCTCCTACGTCCGAAGCGGCGCCCGCCTGACGGCCCAGCTATTGGGTTTCGCCCGCAAGGGTCGATTTGAGCCCAGCCCCATGGACCTGCACCGGCTGGTTTCCGAGACCAGCGAAACGGTGGGACGCACCCGCAAGGACGTGACGGTGGAACTGGACCTGGTCGCGAAAAAATCCGCCATCGAAGCCGACCGGGGCCAGATCGAACAGCTTCTGCTGAACCTGATGATCAACGCCCTGGACGCCATGCCCGACGGCGGGCGGCTGACCCTGGCCACCCGCAATCTTTCTCCGGCGGAAATCGGCGGCCGGATTCGGGAATGCCGGGCCGATTCCTACCTTCGGCTGGACGTGACCGATACCGGCGTGGGCATGGATCAGCGAACCCTGGACCAGGTCTTCGATCCGTTTTTCACCACCAAAACCCTGGGACGCGGAACCGGCCTGGGCCTGGCCTCCGCTTTCGGCATCGTGCAAAACCACGACGGCCATATTGAAGTGAGTTCAGTTCCGGATCAGGGGACGACCTTTCGGGTCTTTTTCCCCAACACCGCCCTCCCGGTGGCCGCGCCGTCCCCGCCCCCGGTCGTGGATCTGACCGAACAGGAGGGGGCCGTTCTGCTGGTGGACGACGAACCCATGGTGCGGGACGTGGGCGCGGAAATGCTGGCCACCCTGGGCTTCGATGTGGTCACGGCGGCCTCCGGGGCCGAGGCCATCGATCGGTTCCGGGAGCGGGGCGACACCATCCGCCTGGTCATTCTGGACATGATCATGCCGGAAATGAGCGGGGAGCGGGTTTTTGAACAGCTTCGGTCCATGGACCCCTCGGTGCGGGTCCTGCTTTCCAGCGGCTACAGCCTGGAAGGGCAGGCTCGGGCCATTTTGGCGCGCGGATGCGACGGGTTTATTCAGAAACCCTTTAATCTGCGAGAAATATCGGGTAAGATACGCGAAGTCTTGGCGGGCGGTCCTCCGCCGTCCTCGCCGTAACGGGCCGATCCACCGGAAAGGCCCCCAAGAAAGGAGGCCGAATGGAAACCCTTTCGGAGCTTTCCAACGTCATCGCCCTCTCCATGGGCGCCGCCTGGGCCAGCGGCATCAATCTGTACGCGACCCTGTTCACCCTGGGGCTGCTCCATCTGACCGACAACATTCTGCTGCCGGCCCATCTGCACATTTTGGCCCATCCCATGGTGCTCTCGGCGTCGGGATTCATGTTCGTCACCGAGTTTTTCGCCGACAAAACCCCCGGCGTGGACACGGGGTGGGACGCCCTGCACACGTTCATCCGGATTCCCGCCGGCGCCATGCTGGCGGCCGGGGCGGTGGGCGACGTCAACCCGGCGCTCCAACTGGCCGCAGGAATCCTGGGCGGCGGACTGGCCGCAGGCACCCACGCCGCCAAGGCGGGTTCCCGGGTGCTCATCAACACCTCGCCGGAGCCGTTCACCAATTGGACCGCCTCTTTGCTGGAAGACGTGGCGGTGGTTGGCGGCGTGTTCGCCGCGCTCCACTATCCACTGCTGTTTCTGGGATTCATAATCGTTTTCGTGGCGCTCATGATCTGGCTGTTGCCCAAGCTCTGGCGGGGCATCCGCGCCGTGCTGGCGGCCATCGGCCGGGCCTTTGGCGGCGCCCCGCCCCAACCCGACACCGGAACCGGCCCCCCGCCGCCGCCTTCGGGCGTCTGTTGAGTCTCGACGCCCGCCCGATTCCCGTTCGGGCGCGCCCCTTTCCCCCCAAGGAGGTTCCCATGAATCTCGCGTTTCGGGGATGCCTTCCCCGGTGGTTCACCATTGGTCTGGCCCTAATGACCCTCGTCGCCCCGGCTTCGGCCGATTATTTCAAGGGACGCCCGGTCCACGGCCAGGGACTGTTCACCTACCCCGACGGGTCCATCTACATCGGCCCGCTGGAAAACAGCGGCTTTTCCGGCAAGGCGGTGTACGAATCCCCCGACGGCCGCCAGTACGTGGGCGATTTTCAGAACGGGTCCTTTCACGGGCGCGGAACCCTCACCTATCCCGACGGATCGGTGTACGAAGGAGAATTCCGCAACATGAAATTTGACGGCGTGGGCGCCCTGGTTTACGCCGACGGAAAGCGATACGAGGGCGAATTTCGAAACAACCGGTTTCACGGCGAGGGCGCGCTTCGGTTTCCGGACGGCCGCGCCTACATCGGAAGCTTTCGGGACGGATGCCCCCACGGCCAGGGTCGATACACCGATCCCGACAGGCAGAAATACGAAGGCGGCTGGGCCGGGGACGCCTATCATGGCACGGGGTCCCTGGATTTCGCCGACGGCCATCATTACGCCGGCGAATTGATGGACGGACGTCCCCACGGTCGCGGCCGCATGGTCTGGCCCGACGGCATGGTCTACGAGGGGGATTTCATTCGGGGGGATCGGCATGGCCAGGGAACCCTGACCTTTGCCGACGGCAAGCGGTATGTGGGCGAATTCGCCCACGACCGGATCCACGGGGCGGGCACGATCATCCGTACAGACGGAACCCGCTACCAGTCGGAATTTCGCCGGGGCCGGCAAGTGGAATAGAGGAGAGCGAACGGCGGCGGCCGGAGCCCCGCCGTCCGAAGATCCGGAACGTTAGAAGGGGATGAGTTCCTCCCCGATCAGGTCCCGGTCCCAGCTGGAAAACAGTTGCCGAAGTTCCGCAAGGATTTCGTCCATATTTCGTATCGTTTCACAGATCGTATTCATGATGGCCTTCCTTTCATTGGATGGAACGCGTTGCATTTTCGGCTTTCCGAAGTTGCGCTAACCGTAATCCTCTCCGGCGGTTTGTAAAGCCGATTCTTTCATCGACCGCCGTCGTCGCCAACGGATCTCCATGGCCGCAAAACCCCGCAAGACCCTTCTGAAAGGCACGCTTTGGGCGCTGACCGTGGGGCTGGTCTTCGCCGTGGGCGTCGTCCAGTTCCCCCGGGAATACCCCGAGCTGGGTCTGATCGAAGCCTTTTACTACACGCTCCGGCTGTTCATCCTGGAGCACGACCTTCCCGCCTTTCCCCAATCCTGGCCCTTGGTGTTCATCTATTTCGCCGCGCCGGTGGTGGCGCTTTCGGCCCTGGGAACGCTCATCAACTACCTCTTTCGGCTGACGCCCTATATTTCCGGCCGATTTCAGAACGGGCACGTGGTGGTGTGCGGGGTGGGCCGCACGGGCAAACTGTTGGCCGAAACGTTCCACGCACGAGGCATTCCGGTGGTGGGGGTCGACGCCGGCGACCCCGAAGCGTTGGAGGAATGGGCGTCCCGATTTCACATCCCGGTCATTCAGGGAGATTTTCTGACCCGGCCCACGCTGGAAAAGGCGGGGGTTCTCCGGGCCCGGGCGCTTTTGTTCGCCGCCGGGGACGACCTGGTCAACCTGGAGGGCGCCATCAGCGCCCATGGCTGGCTGGAGAAGGAAACCGACCGGAAGCTGACCATCTGGACCCATATTTTCACCGAACGGCTGGCCGAAATGGCCCGGGAGGCCCTGCGGACCGGAGGCCGGGTAGGCATCCGCTTTTTCGACACCTACCGGCTGGCGGTGGAGCGGATGGTGGGCGCCCATTTCCATCGGGAGGCCCGGCGAGGGGTCCGAGAGGTTTCCATTTTGGGCTTCGGAAAATTCGGTCGGGACCTGCTGGAGGTGTTGATTCGCGACTGGCCGCCGGAACCGCTGCCCCGGTTCCGGGTGGTGGATCGAGAGGATCGGGGGCGGGAGGTGGCCCAGCTTTCGGGGGAACTCCGCGCGGCCGAACGGGTCCGCTTCGACCGGATGAACATCGACCATCTCACCCTGTCCGACGACGTTCACAAGGCGTTTTTCGTGTGTACCGACGACGACATCGGCAACTTGGCCGTCGCGTTGATGCTCACCCGGGACGTGCAGGGCACCAATGTCTTCGTCCGCATGAGCCGGTGGCCCATGGCCGCCATCGCCGAGCATTTTCGTGAAAGGGGCGGGCTTCGGTTCGTCAATATAAACGATCTGGTAAGGGAGGGGCTCGCGGACCTTTCGGGCATTTTCGACGACGAGCGGCCGGCGCCGAAACCGATTCCCGGTCGACCGGCCCGGGGAGAAGAAAACTAATTTGAAACCGTTTATTCCATCGAACCGTGGAAACCAGAGAGGAGACCAGATGAAGAAATGGGTGTATTTGTTTGAAGAGGTGGATGAAGCGGAACAGTACGCGGGAGACTGGGACGGCGTCCGGGGATTGCTGGGGGGAAAAGGCGCCAACCTGGCCGACATGGCCCGCATCGGCGTACCGGTCCCGCCGGGCTTCACGGTGACCACCGAAGCCTGCAACGCCTATCTCAATTCCGACGGCAAATTTCCCGACGCCCTCTGGGATCAGGAGCTGGAGGCCCTGAAAAAAGTGGAGGCGGCCACGGGAAAAGTTTTCGGCGATCCCGCCAACCCGCTTTTGGTTTCCTGCCGTTCCGGCGCGAAATTTTCCATGCCGGGGATGATGGACACCGTTCTGAACATCGGCCTCAACGACGAAACCGTGGAGGGCCTGGCCAAACTCACCGGCGACCCGCGTTTCGCCTACGACGCCTACCGCCGGCTGGTCCAGATGTTCGGCAACGTGGTGATGGGCGTTCGGGACGAACTGTTCGAAGACGTGATCACCGACGCCCGGATGCAGCAACGGGTGGAAACCGACGCGGAACTCGCCGCCGATGCCTGGAAAAAGGTCGTCAAGGAGTTCCAGGCCATCTGTCGCCGGCAGACCGGCTACGAATTTCCCCTGGCGCCGCTGGACCAGCTTAAGCTGGCCACCGAGGCGGTATTCAAAAGCTGGAACGGCAAGCGGGCCATCGACTACCGAAACGCCGCGGGCATCGCCCACGACCTTGGCACGGCGGTGAGCATCGTCACCATGGTCTTCGGGAACATGGGCGACGACAGCGCAACCGGCGTGGCCATGACCCGCGACGGCAGCACCGGCGCCAAGCGGCTGGAAGGAGACTACCTGCCCAACGCCCAGGGGGAGGACGTGGTGGCCGGCATTCGGATGACCAAGGATATTTCCCAGCTCAAGGCCGAAATGCCGGACGCCTACCAGGAATTCGAGGAAGTGGCCCGGCGGCTGGAAAAGCATTACCGGGAAATGCAGGACGTCGAATTCACCATTGAAAAGGGGAAGCTGTGGATGCTCCAGACCCGGGACGGCAAGCGGACCGCCCAGGCCGCCGTCCGGATCGCCGTGGACATGGCCGAAGAGGGGCTGATTTCCCGGGAAGAGGCCGTGCTTCGGGTGACGCCGGATCAGGTCGATTTTTTTCTGCATCCCCAGTTTGATCGAAAAGGCGTGGAATCGGCCAAACGGGAAAAACGATTTTTGGGCTCGGGCCTCAACGTCTCTCCCGGCGCGGCCACCGGCGTGGTGGCCCTGGACGCGGATCTGGCGGAACTCTGGGCCAAGCAGGACGGCAAGGACGTCATCATGGTTCGGCCCGAAACCAAGCCCGACGACGTGCACGGCATGTTGGCGGCCCGGGGCATTCTGACCAGCCGCGGCGGCCGGACCAGCCACGCGGCCCTGGTGGCGCGACAGTTCGGCAAACCGGCGGTGGTGGGGGTTTCCTCGCTGACCATCGACATGAACCGACGCGAGTTGCGGGTGGGCGACGAAATCGTCAACGAGGGCGACTGGATTTCCATCGACGGCACCGCGGGCGAACTTTACCTTGGGAAGCTCGACACCCAAGTCCCGGACATCAAGGACCCCTGGCTCATCAGGCTGCTGGGCTGGGCCGACGAATTTCGGCGGCTGGGCGTTTGGACCAACGCCGATTATCCCCATGACGCCCAGCGTGCCCGGGATTACGGCGCCGAAGGCATCGGGCTGTGCCGCTCGGAGCATATGTTCTTTGAATCGGAACGGCTCCCGTTCGTGCGCAAGATGATCATGACCGACCTGCCCATCGAGCGGCGGGAGGCCCTCAAGGCGGTGCTTCCCTTCCAGCGCGAGGATTTCAGCGGTCTGTTCCGAACCATGGACGGCCTGCCGGTCATTATTCGGCTGCTGGACCCGCCCCTGCACGAGTTCCTGCCCAACCATGTCGAACTTCGCCGGGAGCTGACCGATCTGAGAATTAAGCTTCAAAACGCTCCCAATCTGGAGGAGATGGACAAACTGCTCCACCAGTACAAAAAAAGCGAAGCCATGCTCGAACGGGTGGAAAGCCTCCATGAGCAAAACCCGATGCTGGGCATGCGCGGCGTCCGTCTGGGCATCATGCTGCCGGAGATCACCACCATGCAGGTCCGGGCCATTTTCGAGGCCGCCTGCATCGTGACCCGGGAAGGGGTCGAGGTTCATCCGGAGATCATGATTCCGCTGACCACCCACGCCAACGAGCTGAAAATTCAGCGGGAACGGCTGGAAAGCGAGGCCAAGGCGGTGATGCGGGAACGGGGCATCGAAATCGACTACAAGTTCGGGACGATGATCGAGCTGCCCCGGGCGGCCCTGACCGCCAAGGAAATCGCCGAGTACGCCGAATTCTTCAGCTTCGGCACCAACGACCTCACCCAGACCACCTACGGAATTTCCCGGGACGACGCGGAGTCCGGATTCCTGATCGAGTACATGGAAAAGGGCATCCTTCCGGAAAATCCGTTCGCCACCCTGGATCGGGACGGCGTCGGCCGGCTGATGGAGATCGGCGTCACGGAAGCCCGAAAGGGGAATCCCGGGCTGGAGGTGGGCATCTGCGGCGAGCACGGCGGCGATCCCGATTCCATCGATTTCTGCCATCGATTGGGAATCAATTACGTCTCCTGCTCCCCCTTCCGGGTGCCCATCGCCCGGCTGGCGGCGGCCCAGGCGGCGCTGCGGGAGAAGCGGGAAAAGGCGGAAGCCGAGTAGCCGCGACCGCGCCGCCGAAAACCAAAGCCGGTCGGGACGCCGCCCGACCGGCGCTCCTTTCTCCACCGCGTCGGGGGCGGCGGACCCGCCGGCCCTCGACGGAGGGAACGCAATGGCCAAACTGGAATTGAAATGTCGGGCCTGCGGCCATACCTTCGAGAGGGTTCTTTTGCGGGGCGAACCGCCCGAACCCTTTCCCTGCCCGAAATGCGGCGACGCCAACGCGGCCAAGCCGCTTCCGGGCTCGGAAAGCCCGTTCGACGGTCTTTCGCCCTTCGGGGACATGGCCCGGGACACCAACTGAACGCGCTGATTTGGCGGCTGGTCGAGCCGCCACGTTTCCCGGCCCCGGTATTCCCATCCCACCCCTTTTCCCCGGGAGGTTCACATGACCACGATTTCCATGGTGCTGGCGCTCTCCGGCCTTTGCATCGTCCTGGGGTTTATCGCCCTGCTGAGCCAAAAGGTTTACCGGATCGAAGGCCCGGACGGACAAACCACGGCCACCCGGGTGGAAGTGCCTTTGTTCGGGAAGTACGGAAAAATGACCACCAACTATCCGGCGCTGCTGTTCGTGGTGGCCGGCTTCGCGCTGGCGGTGTTCGCCCTGAAAAGCGATCCCGGACCGCCTCCGGGAAAAGAAGCCTGGCTCATCACCGGGGAACTGGCGGCATCGGACGGAGAAGCGCCCCTCCCTTGGCATGAGGGGTCGTTGACCGTATTCCCCACCGATTTTGAGGCTCGGGTCTTCCCCAGCGGAAAGTTTGAAATCATGGCCCGGATCCCCGCGGATCAGACCTTCGAGGATGTGGTGCAACGGATCGATTTTTCCCACGAGACGGGCAGCGTGCAGCTGTTTCCCAAGGAAGAATTGGACAAATTCGTCGCCGGGGAAACCAGCCTGCTGGAAAACCGGACAAAAACCAGCCGGGATTTTCGAAAAATCCCGGTCACCATCTTCCAATCGCCATGAGTTTTCCGGGGACGTCAAAAACCTTGGCTGCGGAAGCAAAGGCCCGCGGCGGGGGAGAGGAGCGTGCATGACACGGTGGTTCTTTTGGATCATTCTTGGGTTGGTGATCGGGCTTGCGGCGCCGGCCTTGGCGGACGATTTCCAACTGGTTGACGAAAGCTCCGGCGGACTGATCTCCTATGCCGAGGTCTCCATGGACGGCCGCCGTCTGGGGTATACCGACAAGTACGGCCGCATCCGCATCGACCTGCCCCGGGGCCGCTACCGGGCCCGCGTCCGCGTAAACGGCGACTGGTTTCCGTTTTCCTTCGAAATTTCGGACGGACGCGGGCGGCGGCGGATGACCGTCATTCGGTTGAACGTCGGCTGGGATTGATTTCGCTCCGATTCCATTCCAACGGAAACCGGCTTCCATCCCTTTGGTGGATCGCCGTCCCCATGCTCACCTGACGATATTTCCCACTCCAAACCGATTGAGGCGAACCATGAACCAGGTCAAACTGGGCCAGACCGATATTTCTCTCAGCGCCGTCGTGATGGGCACTTGGCAGGCCGGAAAAAAAATGTGGACCGGCATCGACGACGCCGAAACCGCACAGGCCATGCGGGCCGCGTTCGAGGCCGGAATCACCGCCTTCGACACCGCCCCCGCCTACGGCGACGGCCACTCCGAGCGCATCGTCGGGAAGGCGTTGAAGGACGCGCGGGACCGCGTGGTCCTGGCCACCAAGGTCTTTCCCCACCATCTGGCCGCGGACAAATTGGAGGCCGCCTGCCACCAGTCCCTGCGCGACCTGGACACCGACGTGATCGACCTGTACCAGATTCACTGGCCGGCCGGCAGCTTCGGCAGTCCCAAGGTCCCCATCGGGGAGAGCATGGAGGCGCTGAACCGCTTGAAAGCCGCCGGAAAAATCCGGGCCATCGGCGTCTCCAACTTTTCCCGCGCCCAGATGGAGGAGGCCGCCCGATATGGCGAGATCGAAAGCCTGCAACCACCGTACTCCCTCCTGTGGCGCGCGGCGGAAAACGACGGCATCGCCTTTTGCAGGGAAACCGGCCGGACGGTGCTGGCCTATTCCCCCATGGCCCAGGGCATTCTGACCGGGAAATTCGGGCCCGCGCCCCAACTGGAGAAAGGCGACCATCGGTCCGCCAACCGGCTGTTTTCGCCGGAAATTTACCCCAAGGTCCGGGCGGCGCTGGATCGGCTTCGGCCCATCGCGGAACGCCACGACCTGACCCTGGGGCAACTGGCCCTGGCCTGGGTCATCGCCCAGCCGAACAGCGTCGCCATCGCGGGCGCACGAAATCCGGAACAGGCCACCCAAAACGCGGCGGCCGGGGCGGTGGCGCTTCCAGCGGAAACGGTCCAAGAGATGGACGCCATCAGCCGCGAGGTCGCCGAGGGGTTGGACGACAACCCGGTAATGTGGCAATGGGGAAAGAAGAAAAAGAAAGGGTAGGGGCGGGAAATCAATCGATCCCCACCACCTTGGCGACGGCCTGCAGGGCCGCGTCGTGCAAAACGCCGTTGGTGGCCAGGATGCCGTAGTTGGTTTCCAGCTTTCGACCCAGGGAAAAGTCCAGCGGCTTTCCGGAGAAATCGGTCACCCGCCCGCCGGCCTCCGCCACCACGATGGCCCCGGCGGCGTGATCCCAGGTTTTCTCCCGGTATTCCTTGCTGCGGGGCAGTCGAAGGTAGACCGACGCCAACCCACTGGCCACGGCGCCGTACTTGGCTTGGCTGTCGATGCGGTGGGGCTCGGCGGATATGCCGATGGCCTCGCCGATTTTGGCGTGGGTTTCGTGGGAGGCGTGGGCCGTTTCCACCGACTCGCAGAACCGGGCCTTGGCCGGATCGGTCAGGCCGTCGGTGGCGATTCGGATTGCTTTGCCGCCCTCGATGGATCGCGCGAAGGCGCCCTGGCCCCGAACGGCGTAGAACAGGGTCCCCGGCGGTCCCTCCGCCCTCGGGAAATTGGGGCAGCCCAGCACGCCCAGGATGACTTCTCCCCTTTCCACCAGGGCCAAGGCCACGGCGTATTGGTCCCCCCGAAGAAATCCCTTGGTGCCGTCGATGGGGTCCAGCACCCACCAGCGCTCCGCGCCCTCCGCGCCGCCTTTTCCCAGGTCGATGGCGTCCAGCAGCTCGCTTTCTCCGGCGTCCGGGCTTTGCCCTCGAACCAGCTCCAGAACGCGATTTCGGAGTTCGTCGGACTCCCGGAGGGCGCTGGCCGTTTCTTCGCCGATCATGGGGATATGGGGAAATTCCGCGCGAAGCGCCAGATTGACCACGCCCTGGCAGCCGAAATCGGCCACGGTCACCGGCGACCGATCCATTTTTTCCATGGTTTCGGCGGTCGCCAGCGCGCGCCGGGCCTCCCGGCACAATTCGCTCGCCCGGCGAACGGCCTCCAGAGCCACATTCAATTCCCGTTCCAGGGTCATGGGATTCCTTTCGTGATTGCGGTGTCGATCGGAATCGATCGCCAAAGCGCCGATTCTCAACGTCCAAGAACAATCCCAAGGATAACCGAAGATGAAAGAGTTTCAAGAATGAATCTGTTTTTTTCGCTCCGCAAACGGGGCGGTCGCGGATGATTCCCTCGTCAAAAATCCAGGCTCCCGGGCCCCATGGGATTCCCGAAAGAGTTTTTCGGCGAACCGTCTCCGGATCTTCGTCCGGAATGAAATTCCGTCCCAAACGACGATGTTTTATCTTTTGGTTTCCTCTCTTTTTCCTGCTGAGCGCCCCCTTGGCCGGTTTCGCCCAGGAAGGGACGCCGGCGCCCTTCGCCGAAGAGCGGCCAAAGCCCGCGGAATCCGAAACCGCCGCGGAAGACCGATCCACCCTGAACACGTTGCAAGCCCTCTCCCGCTCCCTCCAAAACGTCCGGGAGAATCTCCGCGAAATCAACGCCGAACTCAAATCCACCGACGACGAGGAGACCCGCGCGGCGCTCCGCCGGGAAAGCGAACAACTGACACGGCAGTTGGGAGACCTTCAACGGGATTTTGAACGCATCGCCACCGGCGTGGAAACCGACGGCATGGCGGACCGCCGGAGGGAGGAATTTAACTGGCGCGACGAACTGACGCACCTGATCAGCCCCTTCGTCCAGGAGCTGAAAAAGATGACCGAGCGCCCCCGCCAGATCGAACAACTTCGAAGCGACATTCTCTATTTTGAAAACCGGCTCGGCGCGGCGAAGAAGGGGCTGGACAACATCCGCAGGCTTCAGTCCGGGGCGAAACAATTGGGCGGAGAAGAGGCCGCCCCGGAATTGCCGGAGCTGCGCGAACGCATTCTGGAAAGGTTGGGCGAGCTGGAGGCCCGCTGGTCCACCACCTTCACCGACATCGAAAACCAGCTCGCGGTGACCCGCTATCGGCTTGAGGATATCCAAAAAGAAAAGAAGTCGTTGCTGGAATCGACCCAGAACGTTCTCCGAATTTTCTTCAAAACCCGGGGCCGGAATTTCCTGTTGGCGCTAATGGCGTTCATCACGGTGTTGCTGCTGTTGCGGTTTCTTCACCGGCTCATCTACAAATACAGCCCGCTTCACGATGTGGAAAGGCGGACCTTTTACGTTCGCCTGGGCGACGTGGTCTACCACATCCTGACGATCCTCGGGGCCACCGGCGCGGGACTGATCACGCTTTACGCCACCGGCGACTGGCTTCTGCTGAGTCTCACCATCGTCTTCCTGTTCGGCCTGGCCTGGACGGCCAAGGAGGGATTGCACCGTTTCTGGCAGCAGGTTCAACTGTTGCTCAACCTGGGCACGGTGCGCGAAAACGAACGGCTGATCTACGACGGCGTGCCGTGGCGGGTGCTGGCCCTCAACCTGTACGTCCGCCTGGAAAACCCCGCCCTCAGCAACGGCTGGATCCGCCTGCCCCTGCGGGAGCTGATCGAGCAACATTCCCGGCCCTACCATCCCGACGAGCCCTGGTTTCCCTGCCATCCCGGGGACTGGGTTCGGCTGGCGGACGGCGGCTGGGGCCGGGTGAAAACCCAGTCCCCGGACATGGTCCAGCTGGCCTTGCGAGGCGCGGGGATCAAGACCTTTCCCACCGCGGATTTTCTGGCCCTGAACCCCGAGAATTTGTCCGCCGGTTTCCGCCTGCGGGTGCTGTTCGGGTTCGATTACGCCCATCAGGCCATCATCACCACGGAAATTCCGGAAAAGCTCCTGGCACGCCTGCGAGAGGGATTGCACTTGCGCGGGTACGCCGACACGCTTCATCAGCTCAAGGTGGAGGTGGCCGCGGCCGGAGCCTCTTCGTTGGATATCCTCACCCTGGCCGATTTTTCCGGGGCGGCGGCGGAAAAGCACAAAATCCTGACCCGCCTGATCCAGGCGCTGACCATCGACGCCTGCAACGAATACGGCTGGATTGTTCCCTTCGCCCAGGTCACGGTTCACGCCGGAACGGCGTTCACGGTGAATCCCGGCGCGGAAGCGGGGGAAGGGGAGGCCGCAGCGGCCATGGGGAGCTAACCGAAAATATTCCAAGGGCTTGTCAATGGGGAATGGAATCCCTATTGTTTTCATATGCGACCCGGGCTGAACCGCAGAGTCGTTTACACAGAAGCGAAGGAGGCGACACATGATCGACAAGGGAAAACTGTGCGAGAAAATCCGCGAAATCTACCCCGATATCGGCGAATGCGGAATCGACGTGGACGTGGAATACGACGAAAACCAGAAGGCCTGGGTGGTCGATCTGAAGAAGGACGAGCACGAGCTGAAGACGTTTCTGGAAGACTCCGACGCGGAGCTTTGCCTGGAAGGGAAGCAGTGCGTGGGTCTGGGCATCGAAATCGCGCAGCTTCGGGGCAATATCGATCGGATAAAGGATGCGCCCCAGTCCTGATCCCGCCTTGGCGCCCCGCCCCAATGGAAACCCCGACCAGCGAGACTGGTCGGGGTTTTGTTTTGGCGAGAATTCCCGGAAATGGAATGGGACCTTTGGAGAGAACGTCCCCCCGGCCCGTCTGATTCCATGCAGCCAAGCCCCTCGAAAATTGTCGCCGCTCGGGGCGCTTCCTGAAATTCGCTTCAGCAGGTCAGGTGAAAACCGGCCGCCACGTTTTTGCCTTCGTCATGGAGTCGATTGAAGGTCTTTACGGCCCGAGTGGTCGGTTCCTCGATCAGCTCGATTCCGGCTTCCCGAACCGCCGCGTGGAATTGGTCGTCCACCTTCATCTGGCTGGAATGGCCGTTGCCGATCACCAGGTAGTCCGGTTTCGCCTCCAGCAGGTCCTTGGCGTCCCCGGGAACCAGATGATGTCCCCGATCCCGCCACCATTCAGGGCGGACTTCGCCGTTTAAAATTTTGATGTCGTTGGTGTAGGCTTGGCCGTTCACCTTGATTCGGCCGAAATCGTATTCTTCGATCATAAAAAACCACTCCCTTCATGGAACCGGATGTTTCCAAGCTGAATGGATTTATCTCATCGGCTTATTTAAAAATGTAATGATATACTCCCTTTTGGCAAGGTTAAATTCGAATTTCTTAAAACCGACAATCGATTCAACAGATCATTTTTTCTTGGCCGGGATTCTAACCGTTCAAAACAAGATAGAATTATCTAATTGATTTTATTGTGAAAAAATTTGAATCGCTTCAAGTTTAAATTTAAATTTATGTTAAATGAAAAACGCCTTGAAAGCCTTGCTGACCAACGCCCGGGAAGCCATCCCCGCCGAAAGGGAAGGCCGGGTCCGGGTCTCGGCGGGAATTTCGGAAGGGATGGAGCGGGAGACGGGCCATCGGTTTCCGGCGGAATGGAACGCCCCCGGAGAACCATTGGCCCATTTTTCGGTTGCCGACAACGGGGTCGGCATGGCCGAGAACATTATCCACCGGATATTCGATCCGTTCTTTACGGATAAATTCCTGGGGCGGGGTTTGGGGCTGCCCATCGTTTTGGGGATCGTTCAAACCAGCGGGGGATGCATTGCCGTCCAAAGCCGGCCGGGGGAGGGAAGTACGATAACCGTTTTTTTGCCGCTGGGAGGGGAACTCGGGTTCCGGCAATTCGGAATCCCGATTCACCGGAACCCGGGTCCCGCTTACCCGGATACCCGGATAAGCCCGTTCCCGAAAATCAGCGGGTAGGCGTGCCGCCGCGCCCCGCTCGCCAGCGCTCCCGAAGTTTCGCCCGCCGTTTCCAAATGAACCAGATGGCCCCGGCAACCCCCGCCGCGGCCGCGGCAATGACCAGCAACGGAAGAAGCACCGTGTAGGCCAGCAGCGCCAGGGAAACGAAAACGATGACTAGGGCGGCGCAAAGCAGCCAAAAAAGGGCGGGAGAGGTATTCAGCGAAAGCGCCTCCTCCCCGCCAAATCGAAAAGCCACCTCCATTCGCTTCCGCTCTTGGGCCTCCTCCACATGGACCTCGGGCCGGGAAACGGGGTCCACGCGCGCGGGTTGCGTCCGGATCGAATCGCTTCCCTTGTCGGAATCGTAAAGCGTGGCCGGGCCGGCTGCGGCCGGCGCCGGCGCGGAATCGGAATCGACCATTTCCGAAGTCGGCGTCGATTCCGGCGGGACGCGCGTCCATCCTTCCGCCGCGGGAAGCAGACGGCGCAGACGAGGGTGATCGGCCACGGCCTGTTCCAGGGAGTACCGGTGAGGCCCCGTCCGAAGCGTCAGCCCGTGGAGCTGGGTCTCCGTCAACGAAAGCGCCTCTTCCGCCAACAGATACACCCGCGCCCCGCCGGACTTTCCCTTGTGAATGAAATGGCCAAGATCGCATCTTTCGGGATCGCCGACCCGCGAGAGGATGCCGGAAACCGTTCCGGGGTTTACGGTCCTTCCGGCCTTTTCGGAGGCCCGCTCCGCCGCGTCCTTGGCGGTGATGGCCGCGCCGGAGCGGAGAACGCCTAGGACCAGGCGGGTGGTGGAGGACCCGTTTCGAAACGAATCGGACACGGGATCAGGCGCCATGGCTGTTTTCGTTGACCTTTTCCCGCAGTTTGCCGGAACATTTGAAGGTCACCACCCGACGGGGGGCCAGCATCATGTCCTCCCCGGTGGCGGGATTCCGGCCCCGACGTTCCTTTTTCTCCTTCACGCAGAACTTGCCGAAACCGCTGATGAGCACGTCGTCCCCTTTTTCCATGGTCCGCTTCATAATTTCCAGAAGGGTTTCCACGATCTCGGTGGTTTCTTTTTTGGAAAACCGGAGCTGGTTTTGAATCTCGTCGATGATTTTCGCCTTGGTCAAGGTCATGAAAGGCCACTCCTTTGAAGATGAAGCATGCTTCAGTTTTTGTTCCAAATTATCGGAAAGTCGATAAGAAATTGTCGATGAGTTTTCGAGACACGCTGCCGGGGGGCGGCAGCCGGGGCAAATCGTCGGGGGAAAACCAGCCGGCGTCCAGAATTTCCCGGCCGTCCGCGGCGATCTCGCCGCTCTCGTATCGGGCGGTGAAGGCGGTCATCAGGGAACCGGAAAACGGCCAGGGCTGGCTGTCGAAATACCGAATCTTCCGCACCTGGAGGGCGACCTCCTCCCGAATTTCCCGCCGAACCGCTTCCGCCAGGGTTTCTCCCACTTCCACATAGCCCGCAATCACGCTGTAAATCGGTTGTTGGCCATACCGGGCCGAGCGGGCCAGGAGAATCTTGTCGTCCCGACGCACCGAAACGATCACGGCCGGGGCGATCCGGGGATGATGAACCGTTCCGCACCCCGGGCAGGTTTTCGTCCGAAGGGTCAAAACCATGGGGGAGAGCCGATGGCCGCAGCCCGGACAAAATTGATGGGAACGGTCCCATTGGAAAAGATGCAACGCGTATCCGGCGGCCCGGAACTCCGCCTCCGGCAGGAGATTCAACAGCTCCCGAAGCCGCAACCAGCGGTGTCCGGCGGGCGGGGAAACGTCGTCGGGAAGGGAAGCCGCCCGGCAGTCGGCCCCGTTCAGCCGTCCGAGAGGAATCGGGACAAAGCCCCCATCCGGGGATCGATCGGGCAGACGCGGAGTCGAACCGTTTTCGCCGACCAGGATTTGGTCCCCCCGCAGGATCACCCATCGCGCATTTCCCTCCGTGGGGGGTTCCCCTTGGGGCGCACCGGGGACAAATCCGTTCAGATCGTCCGAAACAGCCACTGGCGCATGTCCTCGATTTCATCCACGCAGATGGAATGAACCATTCGATATTCGTGCCAATCCACCGGACAGCCCAGGTTCGTCAGGCCGTCTCGGGCCAGTTGCCCCGATTCCATGGGAACCACCGGATCTTCGGTCCCGTGGGCCATGAAGATGGGCGTTCGGCGCGCTTCGGCGGTGGCCGTTTCGGACAGGTCCGCCATGGTCGGCAGGTAGGTGGACAGGGCCAGCACCCCGGCCAGCGGTTCCGCCCGGCGCAGGGCGGCGTCCAGCGCGATGACGCCGCCCTGGGAAAAGCCCAGCAGCGCCATTCGTTCGGGCGGAATCCCCGCCTCCACTTCCCGCCGAATCAGCCCCTCCACCTGGTTCCTGGACGCGGCAATGCCGTTCAGATCCACTTCCCGTTCCAGCCGGGGCCAGCCGCCGTCCAGAATATCGAACCAGGCCCGGGAGGGAATGCCGCCATGGAGGGTTATCTCGCGTTTGGGCGCGTGGGGGAAGACGAACCGGACCGCCCGTTCGGTCTCCAGCCGCAACTGGGCCGCCAGCGGTTCCAGGTCGTACCCGTCCGCGCCAATCCCGTGGAGGCCGATGATGACGGCTTCCGGCTTTCCCGAAGGATCAATTTCTATGCAGGGAAGAAGTGCGCTCATCCGACCTCCGATCAACGAAGAGGTGACGGTGGGCGCCCGCCTGGTCCCGGCCGGGGAAGAAGTGCGCTCATCCGACCTCCGATCAACGATCACCGTTTCGAACGTTTTCAAACAGATAACAATATTGCTAAAGGTTGTAAAGAGTTGTTGAGCCGGGGCGCCGATTTTGGTATCGCTGGTTATGAGACGAACACCGCCTCGCCGAGGCCGGGGGAAGGAACGGCTGTGGCGTTTCGGCGAACAAAACGCGCCCTGGCGGCGGTTCCGCCGTGATGTTCGGAAGCGGGAACTTGGGAAGGGAATAAGGAAAATCCAAAAGACCGAAATCCATACAATCCGCGTCAGAAAACGATGCGACGTTTTGGGAACGGGAAGGAGCCGGCCATGCCGACAATCCGACAACGCATGATCGACCTGATGGAGGCGGAGGCCCGGGACATCCGGGAACTTTCGCAATTGCTGCACATCCGGGAACGGGAAGTGATGGACCATCTGGAACATATCGCCCGAACCGTGGCGGCCCGCAACCAAAAGCTGGAGGTCACCGCGCCGGTCTGTTCCGCCTGCGGCCACACCTTTCGGGACCGAAAACGGCTGAAACCGCCCAGCCGCTGCCCCGAATGCAAAAACGAACGGGTGGAAGCGCCCCTTTACCGGGTTCGATGACGGTTCCGATGACGGGTCGGACCTTGGTTCCGGTGGCGGGCCTCGCCCAACATCAGGCCGGAAGAATTCGTTCCAGCGCCGTGACCACCCCGTGGCAGCGGCAGGCGGTGGCCACCGCCTGAAGCCCCGGCGTATCGGAAACTTGGCGCAGAAGTCGCCAAAGCTGGTCGGGCCGGACCCCGCCCACGCCCGGCGCGAGCTGGTGGCTTCGCACCACCCGGACGGGAAGCCCCGGCGTTTCCAGGGCCGCCAGCCTGTCAAACAGATTGGCCTCCCGGGGCTTTCCCGTCGCCGTGCAATGGGACGCCGGTTCGGGACAGTCGTCCGGGCAGAGAAAATCGGCGAAACTCACATACAGGTCGCCGGTTTCCCCGGAAAAGGGATTGGGCAGGGCGGCCTTGAGTTCGCGGGGAATCGGGCGCCGTTTCAGCCCTTCCGATCCCAGCCGCAAACCCAGCCACTCGGCGGCCATGTGCCGGGGCAGGGCGGGCACCACCCAGTCCGGCGACGCCGCTTCCCCCAGCTCCCGCGCCAGGAACGCCAACCCGTCGGCCACGCGGAGAACTCGGTTCGCTCCCTCCAGCCCGGAAAGCCGTTTCCCCTCGGGGTCCACGATGACCAGCTCCGGCGGCCGTCGCCGTCGGGAAAGCCGTTCCGCCGCCAACCCGCCAAAGCGGCCCCCGCCAATGATCCAGATTCGTTCCATCCATCCCCCCGCTTCACGGCTTCATTCCGTCCCAAGGAAAGGGATGCCGGCAATCCGGCCCCCAAATTCGGTTTATCCCCATTGCCCCTTCCGATCAAACAAGTTTTTATAAACGGATACGCACACGCAACGGCGTCGGAAAGCCACCGGCGCCCCCTCCCATTTCGCGACGGCCGAGGAGAACCAACCATGATATTCTGGGGAAAGGAGCGGAGGAACGGGCGGCGCTACCCCGTCAACTGGAGCGGCGCCCTGATCGTGGATTCGGCGGACCTTCGAGAAATCCAGCCGGTTCGAATTGCAGACCTTTCCGCCTCCGGCGCCCGTTTTTTGATTCCCCGGGTTTATTTTCGGGGTCGATATCTGCTATCGGAACGAAGGGCCGCGCGTCTGATGTTGCGGATGGAGTTGCCGGAAACGCCCCACGGGGACGCTTCTTCCTGGGTCCAGCGAATATCGGTCCGTTGGTACCGTTGGTCGGTGTCGGAAAAAGCCTTTGAAATCGCGGTGGAATTCATCGACCTGTCCCATGCCTCACGCAAACTGCTGGACGCGCTCATCCAAGGGCTCAAGAAGAAAAAATCGCTCCCGCCCGGCTCGGTGTTCCACCGGATTTTTCTCCTGCTGACCGGCTGAAACCGGCCGGTGGAAACGCTGGAAATCCAACGTTGTCCGGAGCATCGGTTCCCGCTCGCACCGCCTGGCTTCATTCCCGCGCGCTCGGAGATCCGGCCGATTCCGATTTCCCATTTTCCAAAGAATCCAGTTTGTCCTCCGACGCCTTCAGGTGAACGTGGACCGTCGAGCCCGCGCCCGCTTCGGAGGCGACCTCCAGCCATCCCCCGTGATTCCGGATGATGCCGTAGGTGGAGGAAAGGCCCATTCCCCGTCCCAGAAATTTTGTGGAAAAAAACGGTTCGAACATCCGTTCCCGAACCGCCTCGGTCATGCCGACCCCGTTGTCGGTGATGGTAAGCACCACGCACTCGCCCGCCTGGAAATTCCGCCCGGGCGGCGGCTCCTTCAGGTTCCGGTTCCAGCTTTGGACCACGATCCGCCCGCCGAATGGCACCGCCTCCTCGGCGTTGGTCAAAATCGCGGTGACGGCCCGCGCCAGCTGTTCGGGGTCGGCGGCCACAAGGTCCGGATCGGCGGAAAGGGAAATTTCCCACTCGATATCCGATCTTCGGAATCGCTTTTCCCGATTCAGGACGCCCTCCACGAACCGATTGAGACGCAAGGGTTTCAGATCGTACCGGCCGTTGCAGGAAAAGGCCAGCATCCGATCGGTCAGCCGGATCATCCGGTCGGCCGATTTCAGGACTTGGCCGGTGTGCCGCTGAACCTCTTGGGGCGCCATCGGGCTTTTTCGCAGCAGTTCCACATGGCCGGTAATTCCGAAGAGGGCGTTGTTGAATTCATGGGCCAGTCCCGCCGCCAGCTCTCCCACCGCTTCCATTTGCCGGACTTGGCGAAGCTGGGCGGCCATTTTTTCCTGTTCCGTCACATCATCGGAAATTTCCAACACCCCCAGCAGTCGTCCGTCGGCGTCCAGCACCGGCTCGGAACGCTTGTCCCAAATCCGGCCTTCGGCGCTGCGGATTTTTCCCCGGCATCGTTTTCGGGTCTCGATGACTTTGGGGGTCGGACATTCCCGGCAGGTGTCCGAGGATGTGCCCCAAAGGGCCTGGCACTCGATGCCCACCAGCTCCTCGGCCGGATAGCCGAAAAATTCCGAAGCGCTCCGGTTGGCCCAGCGGACGCGACGACGCCGGTCGATAAAAATCAGCAAGGAGGAAATGCCGTCCAGAATCGCCTGCTTCTCGGCCTGGCTTTCCCGCAGGGCCCGTTCGGTCTCCCGCCGCTGGTTCACCTCGTCCCGCAATTTCCGGTTGATGGCCTCCAGCTCCAGGGTCCGCTCGCGAATCCGTTCTTCCTGGGCTTCCCGAAGCCGGTTGAGGTCCGCCTGGGCCCGTCGGCGCTCCTCCACCTCTTCCTGAAGCTGAAGATTGACCCGGGTCAGCGAACGGGTCCGCTCACCCACTTTTTGAGACAGCCGCTGATTGAAGGCCATGAGGACCATGGCCGAAAACAGGCCCAAAATGGCCAGCCCGGCGATGATCCAACCCGCGAAACCCAGCCAGACCGGCGGGGGCGGCTCCGGATCGTAGAGGAAATCGTCCATCGCCATGCCCGGCTCCACCATTCCCAGCCGGATGAAGGTGTCGGCGATGTGGCGCCACCGCCCCGGGTTCATGTAGCCGATTTCCACGATTTCGGAGGAAATGAGACCCCGGATGGTTTCGGCTTCGTAATGCAGGTGGTCGTAGGATTTTTCGCCGCCATAATCGTCCAGGATCGACTGGATGATTTCTCGGGGGTGGGTCAAGGCGTATTTCCAGCCTCGAATGCAGGCGGCGCGGAAACGGCGAACCATGTCCGGATGTTCCTCCAAAACGTCCCGGCGCGAAAAAAGGGTGTCCCCGTAGAAATCGATGCCGTAGGTGGCCGGCCGGAGGAAACTGACGGAAATCCCGCGAGATTGAAGATAGTAGGGCTCGTTGGTCGCGTAGGCGGTGACGGCGGCCAGCTCCGGCTTCAGAAAATCCTCGGGCCTCACCCAGCCCTGGACCACCTCCACTTCATCCAAGGAGATACCTTCTCGCTGGAACATCGCCATGATTTCGGCGTCCCGAGGCGTCAGCATCATCTTGACCCGACGGCCGATCAGGTCCTTGGGGTGGCGGATCCGATCCCCCTGGCGACTCATGAGCACCAAGGGGGAATGTTGCAGGATGGGGGCCAGCGCCACCAGCGGCGCGCCTTCCAGGTAATGCAGAACCAGCTCCGCGTTGCCCACGCCAAACTGCGCGCGGCCGCTCAAGACCTCCTCCACGGCGTCGACGCCTTCGCCGCCCTCCAAAATCTGGACGTTCAGCCCGGCATCCCGAAAAAAACCTTTCCGCTCGGCGGCGTAAAACCCGGCGAACTGAAACTGATGGCGCCAGCGAAGCTGAAGCCGAAGGATCGGCTCCTCTCCGGCGGCCGGAGGGATCAACGGATGAAAAGGCGTCAGCGGGAAAAAGATGAAAAGGAGGAAGGCGGCCCAAGCCGGCGGCTGGCGAGGAAGCGCCGCTGGGGAAGGCCCGAAGGTAGACGCCGAATCGACCGTCCGGCGGAATTTGAGCAGAGGCGGCCTATTCATAAGCCAACTACCT
>JBKHDD010000050.1:0-27259 GCA_046541515.1 Desulfococcaceae bacterium | reverse complement strand
TTGATGAAACGATTTGCCCCGATTACGATCTGGAAACCGATTTAGGCCCGTCGGTCTGGAAACGCTTCACCGAACGCGCCAAGGTTCCCGCCGGAATGGCGTCCACAACCGTGCTTCGGAACCTTCATCTGATAAAAGACGGGAGAATGGTCCAAGCGGGCGCATGGCTCTTGTGCGAAGACATTACCCGGTTCTCTCTGCGCGCCGGGGTAACGTGCGCTCTTTTTCAGGGGCGCACCAAGACCAGAATCCTGGATCGGAAAGATTTCACTGCCGACCTCTACTCCATTTTCGAAGACTGCATGGCATACATGCAATCCCGGCTCAACACCGCCCTGATTCCCCACGCCCAAGGCCGGCACGAACTTTTGGAGCTTCCCGAAAAAGCTCTTCGAGAGGCGGTCGTAAACGCGATTGTCCATCGGGATTACCGTTCCACCGCCAATGTCCAAATTTATCTTTTCCAGGATCGTTTGGAGATTGTAACGCCGGGAGGACTTCCGGCCGGCATGGAAAAGAAGGATTTGGGCCACAAAAGTGTCCCCAGAAATCCCCTGTTATTCGCTCTTTTTTATCGTATGAATCTTGTGGAACAAATTGGCAGCGGGATCAAACGAATCCGGGACGAATGCCGGGAATATCAAATTTCGGAACCCGCCATCGAGGTTTCCGATCATTGGGTTTCGATCACTTTTTTGCGCTCTAACCGCAAAACTCTTACCGGGGCGGAACAAGAGGGGACGAAGATGGGACCAAGTCGGGACCAAGATGGGACCAAGATGGGACCAAGATGGGACCAAGATGAAACCAAGATCGAACTCGGCCGGGATCAAATCGAAACGCTTCGGATTTGCAAAAAATCTCAACCAGTTGTCGCCTTGATGGCCGCTCTCGGCCGCTCCAACCGATCCAAATTCCGAAAAGACATCTTGGTCCCTCTGATCGAAAAAGGACTTCTGGAAATGACCATTCCGAACAAGCCGCGAAGCGGAAACCAGCGTTACCGGACCACTCCCGAAGGTCTGGCCTTTCTGGAAGGAAATCGAGACATCCCATGAACGCCGCCCTCACCGAAGACGCCCTCGTCCAGCGCACCATCGCCGACTACCTGGAAACCCAACTCGGCTGGGAATCCGCCTATGCCTGGAACCGGGAAACCTTCGGCCCGGACGGAACCCTCGGCCGGGAAAGCGAACGGGACGTTCTCCTCCTTCGCCCGCTGCTCGCCAAACTCCAGGAACTCAACCCCGGCCTGCCGGACACGGCGTACCATGACGCCGCGAAAAAACTCGCGGCAACCAACGCCGCCCAAACCACCCTGGCCACCAACCGCGAAAAACACGACCTGCTCCGGGACGGAATCCAGGTCTCATTCCGCGACGAAAACGGCCGACAAACCTCGCCCAAGCTCCGCGTTTTCGACTTCGACAATCCCGAGGCCAACCATTTCCTCTGCGTCCGGGAACTGTGGGTAAAAGGCAACCTCTACCGCCGGCGCGCCGACATCGTCGGATTCGTCAACGGCGTTCCCCTCCTTTTCGTGGAATGCAAAAACGTCAACAAGCCGCTGGAATTCGCCTACGAACAAAATTTCAAAGATTACATCGACGACAAAGTCGTCCCCCACCTCTTCCACCACAACGCCTTCGTCGTCCTCTCCAACGGCCTGGAAGCCAAAATCGGCGCCATCACCAGCCCCTTCGGCCGCTTCGCCAACTGGAAACGGCTTGCCGAAGAAGACGCCGGAACCCTGGCCCTGGAAACCCTGCTCAAGGGCGTCTGCGAGAAACGCAATTTCCTGGACCTGTTCGAAAACTTCATCCTCTTCGACGACTCCGCCGGCCAGACCAGCAAAATCCTCGCCCGAAACCACCAGTTCCTCGGCGTCAACCGGGCTGCGGCCGCCGTGGCGGATCGCCAAAACCGGGACGGAAAGCTCGGCGTGTTCTGGCACACCCAAGGCGCGGGCAAAAGCTACTCCATGGTTTTCCTCTCCCGGAAGGTCCACCGGAAGCTCGGCGGCAATTTCACCTTTCTCGTCTGCACCGACCGGGAAGACCTGGACGGCCAGATTTACAAAACTTTCGCCGGCTGCGGACTGGCGGACAACGACCGGGACCCCTGCCGCGCCGCCAACGCCGAACACCTGGAACAATTGCTCAAGCAGCAGAAAGCCTTCGTCTTCACCCTGATCCAGAAATTCCACAAAGAGGTCGCGCCGGACGCGCCCTACACCCGCCGGGACGACATCATCGTCATTTCCGACGAGGCCCACCGCACCCAGTACGGCGAATTGGCCCTGAATCTGCGCAACGCCCTGCCCAACGCCGCCTACATCGGCTTCACCGGCACCCCGCTGTTCAAAGACGACGAACTCACCCGGCGCGTCTTCGGCGAATACGTCTCCACCTACGATTTCCAGCGGGCCGTGGAAGACAACGCCACGGTCCCGCTCTACTACGATCCCCGGGGCGAAAAGCTCCGCGTGACCACCACCGACATCAACGAGCGCATCGCCGAGCGGCTGAACGAATGGGAACCGCTGGACATCGACGCGCAACAGCGGCTGGACCGGGAGCTGGCGCGGGATTATCACATCCTCACCGCCGCTTCCCGCCTGGACGACATCGCCAAGGATTTCGTTTCCCACTACGCCGCCGCCTGGGAGACCGGCAAGGCCATGTTCGTCTGCATCGACAAAATCACCTGCGTCCGCATGTTCCGGCTCATCGAATTCTACTGGGCGGAAGCGATCAAGACGCTGGAAGCCTCCCTGAACCGATTGACCGACGACCAGGAAGCGATCTACCGCCGGCGGCAAATCGCATGGATGAAGGAAACCCGCATGGCCGTGGTGGTCAGCGAGGAGCAGGGCGAGGTCGAGAAATTCGAAAAATGGGAGCTGGACATTTTGCCCCACCGGCGGCTGATGAAGACCGGCTTCGAACTGCCGGACGGCGGGCGGGTGGAGCTGGAAGCCGCCTTCAAAAACCCGGACCATCCCTTCCGGATCGCCATCGTCTGCGCCATGTGGCTCACCGGCTTCGACGTGCCCAGCCTCTCCAATCTCTATCTGGACAAACCGCTCAAGGCCCACACCCTCATGCAGGCCATGGCCCGCGCCAACCGGGTTCACGAGGGGAAAAACAACGGCCTCGTCGTGGACTACTGCGGCATTCTCGCCAACCTCCGCAGCGCCCTGGCCACCTACGCCAACGGCGAGGAAAATGGCGGGGGCGGAGGCGGCGGCGATCCGACCCATCCCGAAGACGAGCTTCTAACGGAACTCGAACAGGTCATCCAAATGGCCCGGGACTTCCTGGCCGAACGCGGCGCGTCCCTGGACGCCATCGGAACGACGGAGGGCATGGAAGCGCTCGCCGCCATCGCCGCCGCCAAGGAGGCGGTCAACCAAAACGACGAAACCCGGAAGCGATTCGAACTCGTCTGCCGGGAAGTCTTCCGGAAATTCAAATTCTGCCTGACCTTCCAAAGCGTCCACGAATTCCGTCCCGCCCATCGGGCCGTCAAAATCCTCTATCAATCCCTCATGGCCGACCGGGAAAAGGCGGACATCGCCGACATCCTCCGCGATCTCCATCGGGTGGTGGAGGACGCCATCCAAACCCGGCCGACCGAAGAAGCCGGGGGAGTCGCCGAACGCGCCTCGAAACCCTACGACATCAGCCGCATCGACTTCGACCGCCTCCGCGCCGAATTCGCCCGAAGCCCCGCCCGCCGCACCGTGGTCCAGAATCTCCGCCAGGCCCTGGAAGAACGGCTCCGCCGCCTGCTGGAGCGAAACCCCAGCCGGACCGATTTCCAGGAACGGTTCGAGGCGCTGGTGGAACGGTACAACAGCGAGAAGGACCGCTTGACCATCGAGCAGACTTTCGAAGAACTGACGGAATTCATATCCGAACTGGGCGAGGAGGAAAGCCGCGCCATGCGGGAAGGGCTGGACGAGGAATCCCTGGCGCTGTTCGACATTCTGAAGAAGGACGAACTTTCGGCGGACGAAATCAAGCGGATCAAAAAAGTGGCGCGGGAGCTGTTGGACACGCTAAAGGCGGAGCATCTCCGGATGGAGCGCTGGACCGAAAAAACCGCCACCCGGGACGGCGTCCACGTCGCCATCCACAATTTTCTCTACAGCGACGACACCGGCCTGCCGGTGGAGCGCTATTCCGACGAAGACGTGGAAACCCTCTCCGACGCCATCTTTCAACACATCTTCGCCGCCTATCCCGCGGTCCCCTCGCCGGTGTACGCGACGGGGTAGGATGATTTGGAGAAAAAGCCGTTCCAGGGCCCACGAGTCCCGGGAGCGACGAGTTGTACTCGTCGCCTCTTTTCCCGTCCGCGCCGCGATTCGACGAATGCAACTCGTCGGCCCGGGTTTCGAATGGCACGAAATTTCCGGAAACATCAAGGAGTTCCCGACATGCTCGCCCATGTAAAACTGACCAACGTTGGTCCCGCCCCGAAAATGGAAATGGAGTTCGGCAAACGCCTCAACGTGCTCACCGGCGACAACGGGCTCGGCAAAAGCTTCCTGCTGGACATCGCCTGGTGGTGCCTGACGCGGAAATGGCCGGCGCAACTCAATCCGCGCCTGCCCAGCGGTTTGATGGCCAAGCCTCACCAAAACGGCCCGGCTTCCATCGAATTTTCCGTATTGACAACAACATCCGAACCCACGACGAAATCCAAGGGAAGAGTCCGGACAGTCCGATATTCCGCCAACTATGATCGAAAAGCGCAGGCCTGGACGGGAAAAAGCGGTCGCCCGCTACCGGCCGGTCTTGTGGTCTTTGCCCAAGTGGACGGCGGTTTTGCGGTCTGGGACCCGGCGCGGAACTATTGGCGGCAAAAGGGCAAGTCGGATGTTCAGGATCGGCCGCCCGCCTACGTCTTCAGCCCCCGGGAAGTCTGGGACGGTCTGGCCGCGCCGGATGGCTCTTGGCTGTGCAACGGGTTGATTCGGGATTGGGCCGGTTGGCAAAAAGAGAACGGCCCCGCGTTCGATCAGCTTCGCGAAGTCTAAAAGTCTTGTCCCCATCCAGAAAAGAGGCAATCGAACCCGGCGAACTGACCCGGATCAGCCTGGACGACGTGCGGGACATGCCGACGATCCGAATGCCCTATCAGCCGGACGTTCCCGTCGTCCATGCCTCCTCCGGCATACGGCGGATTATGGCGCTGGCCTATTTTTTGGTCTGGGCCTGGCGGGAACACGGACAAGCCGTTCGACAGATCGAGGGGCAGGAAGCAAGCCACGTCACATTCCTGATCGACGAGATCGAATCCCATTTGCACCCGAGCTGGCAACGGGTCATCGTGCCCGCCTTGCTTTCCGTGGTGAAAAAACTAAGCCCGAAAGCCAAGGTTCAAGTCCTCGCCGCCACCCATTCGTCTTTGGTTATGGCCTCGGTGGAACCTGTCTTCGATTCCAAGCGGGATTCCTGGTTCGACCTGGATTTGGAACGTGACGAGATCATTTTAAAAAGGCTGGATTTCGAAAAGCATGGGGACGCAGCCAACTGGTTGACGAGCGCGGCGTTCGGTCTGAAAAGCGGGCGACCGCCGGAATATGAAAAGCTGGTTGAAAAGGCCGCATCCCTCTTGGACAATGGTCAACCGGACAAGATTTGCGTGGCAATTCCATCGCCCTGGACGCCCTCTTGAAGGCGGTGGCGGGATGAGGAAAAATCACTCCCCCACCCGAAAGCTCATCAGCCGGCTTTCCCCGCCGTCTCCGAAGAAATTTCCCAGCTGACTCACCAGCAGGTAGACTTGCCCGTCGTGCACGGTCAGCCCCTGCACCGGCTGATCCAGCTCCGCGCCCAGGGTTCCCTTGATGAAATTTCCGTTTCGGTAGGAAAATACCGCCAACTGGGTGGACTTGAAGCCGGAGTAGATGCTGGCCACGGTCACCGTGCTCTGGGAGGAGGCCGGGGCGATCAGTTCCGGGCGGCCGTCGCCGTCCAGGTCCACCGCCACCGGATCGATTTCCAGGGTTTCCCCTCGGGTCAGGGCGTCCCTCTGTTCCGGGTTGATGGCGTAAACGATCCGGGACAGGCTCCCGCCCATGCCCGGCGTTTCAAACACCGGCTCCCCGTCGGAAAAGACGAGCAAAGTCTGCCCCCGAACCACGGCCAATTCGGGACGACCGCTTCCGGTCAGGTCTGCGGAAAGGCTGCCCACGGCGGTGAATTTCCTCGGCAGGTCCATCGGCGGCGGCGCGTCGGCCAGGCCGTTCCCGGATTGGATGATCTCCCGCACCCGGATTCCCCAAAAAATGTCCCGATCGAAATCCTGGCGAAGGAGGGTTTCCGGCCGGCCGTCTCCGTTTCGATCCAGGCTGCCCAATATGGCGCCGAACACCCGTTCCACCGGACGAAGCTCGTCTTCCCGGAAGGCGAAAACCATGGATTCCATTTCTTCGTCGTCGAAGGCGGTGGCCGCCAGGTAGGGCGTCTCCGCGCCTTCCGGCAGCCACCATTGCACCGCGAAAACGGTGGTGTTCACCTCCATTTCCGCAGTGGCCAGGGGGACCAGGGCATCTTCCACCGAGAACACCCGGACCGTGTTGCCGGCGCAGGTGGCCAGCAACAGTCGATTGTTCCGAGAGAGGAAAACGCCCATGGCGTGGGTGCCGCCGGGGAGGACCCCGTGGCGGGTCATGGATCCGAAATCCGGGGAGAACGCGGGCGCGTCGTCGGCTTCCGCGCCGGCCGGGGTCGGCGTGGCGGCGGGCATGACGCCAGTTGCGGGAACCGAGGCCGGAGTTTGGTCCTCCGCGGCGGAGGAACTCCTCGGCGCCGTTCGAGCGTCGCCCTCGGTCAGGCGGTAGGCGTAGAGGCGCTGAAAGTCCGGGGCGCGGATTTCCAGCACGTCGTCCCGCAACAGAAAAACCAGGCCGGCCCAGTTTTCCGGGGCGGCGGGGCGTTGGGGGCGAACGGCCTGGTCCGCGTCGTAATCGGCCCATTTCAGGGTTGGCAGGGCGTCCCGCAGTCGGCGGAACAGCGCCTCGCCGTCTCCGGCGTAATCCCAAAAGCGGACCGGCATTTCGGAAAACCGTCGCACCGGGTCGCCCCGGCGGATGGGGGATTCTGGCGGTTCAACGGGTCGGGCGTGGGAAAAGCCGTCGCGCACACGGGTGACCGACAGCACCGCCTTGGTGGTTTCCAGGGTTCCGATGACCTCTTCGGTCACCGGATGGGTCAGGGGCTTTCCCTCCCCGAGCACCGCCACCAGATCGCCGGTGTTTAGACCGTCGCCCGCGTCCAGGTCCAAAAGGATTTCGCCGGATTCCACCGTCACAACGACGCCGGCGGCGGGGGCCAAGTCCCGTTTCACCACTTCCGTCACCGGGGCGCCCGTCGCGCTCCCGCACCATCCGAACGTGAACAGACCTATAATCGCGATCCCGACCCGAAGCCGCATAATCTCGCTCCCTGATGAGATTGGCGTTGTCCCCGACGGTTGCCGGGCCAAAAAACGGCCGGACGGATAAACCCGCCCGGCCGGAATCTATATCACGAAAAAAAGGGAAAGGCGACCGCGCCTTAGAATTTGTAGCGGACCCGGGCGGAGGAGACGAAGATGTCCTCGTCGGAGCTGCCGTCCCTGATCTCGGCCACCTCGAAGTAGTCCAGCGCGTCGTCGGCGAACAGGTAGCCGGCGTTGACCGCGAATTCCATGTTGTCGAACAGCATGTAGCTGACGTGGCCGTTTACTTCGACGCCGATGCTGTCGTCGGCCCGGGCGTTGCCGAAGGAATCGATGTATTCGACGTCCTCCGCGGTCATCATGTACATGCCCGCCACGCCAAGCTTCAGCTTCTTGGTCGCCTGAAAATCCACCGCCAGCTTGTTCATCAGGAAGCCCTTGTCCAGCAGATAGTGGCGCTCGGAGAAATAGTCGTCGTCGGAGTAGGGGCCTTCGAACAGGGTGACGCTTTCGACGATGTCGATGTCGGTGGAGAGGAATCCGTCCAGATCGCCGTCGGTGGGATCGTCGTCGCCGGAGGTGTACCAGAAGGTGTAGGTGAAAGTGGTGTCGCCGACTTTCATTCCCAGATCCGCGTGCGCGGAATAGGCGCTCAGATCGAAATCGCCCACGGTGGTGAGCCCCAGGGCGTCGTAGGCGAAGGCGGCGTTGTTGATTTCGCCGTCCTGGTAAATGGCGTCGAAATTCAGGAACAGTTTGTTCCCGCCCATGGGGAAGTTCAGGCCGCCGGTGATTCCGACGTTGTAGATGTCCACTTCCACCCTGTCGCCGAAGCGCTTGAGCTGATAGTCGGCCGGGGTAATCTCGCCCGGCGCGTCGTTGTCCGGATCTCCGGTCTGATACAGGCCAAACAGGCCGACTTCTCCCATTCCCCCGGTTTTGAAGTCCAGGGCCGCGTAAAAATTGTCCAGGTCTTCGGCGTCGCCCTCGTCGTCGTCATTGGTGAACTCGAAGCCTCGCGCCCACCCGAGACGATAACCGGCGGGACCCGCGCCGCCGTCAAACATGATGCCCATGGCGGTTTCGTTCCAGAGCCATTTGTTGACGCTCCAGGGCTGCAAACCGATTTTCACCCGAGCCTTCTGGTCCACGCCCGGAATCTGAAAGTCGGTGTAGGCCCAGCGGGTCTCGATGTTGACGTTGTCGCCGGAAAAGGAGCCGCCTTTGGAACTTTCTCCGAATCGAACGCCGCCGATTTCCACCGCGAACACGCCCCGCACGTCGCCGTCGTTGGTGGCGGCCTCGGTCCAGAGACGGTACTTGATTTCGCCGAAGTTCTCGTCCACCGTGCCGTCGTTCAGGACGCCTCGCTGTTCGGCGCGCAACCAGTCGAAGTGGTTGGTGTAGACCAGAAACCGGTGGTTGAGGTCGCCGTGGAAGGAGACCTCCGCCGCCAGGGCCCCGCCCGCCAGCATGAATACCGAAACCAACGCCATTGACAAGCCTAATTTTTTCATCTTTTCCTCCAACGCAAAGGAACGTTATAATGGGGAAACCCCGCGGCCCAAAAAGGTCGGGGGGGAAACGCCCAAAAAAGGAAAGACCAATCAGACGGAAAAACGGTGTATTCGATGCATGCCAGACGAGGGAGGGAATGGTCGCCCCGGGTCCGGTCCCCCATCCGGAAACCGTCGCGGACGAATTCGAGGGAATCGCGCGAAATTATTTCGGGAAATTAGCCGATAATCAGACCCTGTCCCCCCGCCGCCGTTCGTGGCCGAAGGGAAGATATCGCCGCGACGAACGGACGAAACTCTGTTAGCATATTGCCCGCGAAAAGAAAAGGAAGAATGTGGCGGGATACAAGAATGTTCTTGCTTTTCCATGGGGATCGAACGGGGAGGGGAGCCCGCCCCGGGTGGCCGAACGCGGAACGCCGGGGCGGCGGCCCGCGTCCGGACCTTGGTTGTTTCGGTTGCAGGGTTCGGGGCGGCCGATCGGGTCTTTCTCGGGGGCGCCCGCACTTGCGGCGATTTTATGGGAACCGGAGAACTGCTGCGATCCGCCCGCCGCGGAACGGGGACGGCATTGGGTCGGATATGTGAGTTTTATTTCATAAAGGAGGGCGAAAATGGGCGAACCCCACGAACGCATTGTGTTTCCGCTGGACGTGCCCACCGCGGCCGAGGCCCGGGAACTGACCCGGATGCTTCACCCGGCGGTGGGCGTTTTTAAAATCGGGCTGGAGCTGTTTGTGGAAGGCGGTCCCGAAACGGTTCGGCGCGTTCGCGCCGCCGGCGCCCGGCGAATTTTTCTGGACTTGAAGCTCCACGACATCCCGGCCACCACCCGAAGGGCGGCCGCCAGGGCTGCCGCGCTGGGCGTCGACTGGCTGACGGTTCACTGTGGAGAAAGCGTCGAAACGCTGAAAGCGGCGGTGGCGGGCGCGGAGGGGCGAACCGACGTCCTGGGCGTCACGGTGCTGACCAGCGTTTCCTCCGCCGATTTGCGAACCGCCGGATTCGGGGAGGAACTGGCGGCGGACCCGCTTGCGTTGGTGTTGCGCCGGGCGAAAATGGCCCGGGAGGCGGGTTGCGCGGGGGTGATTTGTTCCGGGAAGGAGGCGTCGGGCGTCCGGGCGGCGACGGACGGCGGCTTTCGCATCGTGACGCCCGGCATCCGGCCGGCGGGGTCGGAGGTCGGGGACCAGCGACGGGTGATGACCCCGGCCCGGGCCATCGCGGCGGGAAGCGACTATCTGGTCGTTGGCCGGCCCATTCGCGACGCGCCGGACCCGCTGGCGGCGGCCCGGGACATCGCCGCGGAGATTGGGGCGGCGAGCTTCGGGAGTTCGGCGGGATGACGCTTGTTTGGGGATTCGCGGCCGGGGGCGAATCGCATGGGCGCTTGGCCGATTCATCCCCGGCCTCCTTTGGGGCCAATTGGCGGCCTTTGCAATTTCGCCGACGGGCAGGGGCGGCCCTTGCGGCCGGGCCTTGGGACGTGGAACCGGGACTGGAGAAGGCCAAAAATGAATCGACGAAATCTACTTGAGTCCCGGATGCGCGTCGAATTCGCTTTCCACCGCGTCGGCGTCGCGTGCGTTGTAGCGGATGATGTTCCGCAGGTGGAACAGGCTGTCGGGATCGATTCGGATGAATTTTAGCGCCGTCATCCCGTCTTCATGGCGCACCACCTCGGCCTCCACTTCCACTTCCAGCGGCGCCGGCTCCCGGGTCAGCAAGATCGCCACCCGGACGGCGTCGCCAACCGAAAGCGACGGTTCCAGCGGCAACAGGCATCCGCCCACGCCGAGATTGTAGAGTTCCGCGACCGTGTAGACGCGATCGGCCGTTTCCATCCGGGTTTCGACCTTGAAGGGCACCCGGGTAAATCGCCGTTGTTCCCGATCGGGCATGGCTTGTTTCCTTCGGAATCTATTCCCCGCCGACTTCCCGGCTTTGGGGGAGCAAGAGGTTCAACAGCACGCCCAGAATGCCGGCCAGGCCGATGCCCCTGACGGTGAATTCCCCGGCCGAAAAGGCCATGCCGCCGATGCCGGTGACGAGGATGAGGGAGACGATGCACATGTTCCGGGGTTCCATCAGATCGTTGCCGGCGCGAACCAGGCTGTTGAGCCCCACCACGGTGATGGCCCCGAAGAGAAGGAGCATGATGCCGCCCATTACCGGAACCGGAATGGTCTGGAGCAATGCGCCGACCTTGCCCACGAAGGCCAGGAGGATGGCGAAGATGGCGGCCCAGGTCATCACGCCCGGGTTGAAGCTTTTGATCAGGGCCACCGCGCCGGTGACCTCGGAATAGGTGGTGTTGGGCGGTCCGCCCAAAACGGACGCCAAGGTTGTGGCCAGGCCGTCGCCCATCATGGTGCGGTGAATGCCCGGGTCTTCCAGGTAGTTTTCCTTCGCCACCGAGCTGATGGCCAGCACGTCGCCGATGTGCTCGATGGCGGGCGCGATGGCCACGGGAACGATGAACAGGATCGCCTGAAGATTCCACTTTGGAAAGACGAAATCGGGAATCGCCACCCAGGGCGCGTCGGCCACGGGTCCGAAATCAACGAGCCCCAGCGGAAGGGAAACCAGGTAGCCGGCCACGATCCCGCAAAGAATCGGAATGAGCCGCAACATGCCCCGGCCGCGCAGGGAAATCAGAACAGTGACGATTAAACTGAGCGCGGCAATCGGCAAGGCCGCGGCCTCCGGCACCAGCACCGCCGATCCGTCGCCGTTTTTCCCCAGGGCCATGTTCACCGCCACGGGCGCCAAGATCAATCCGATGACCATGATGACCGGTCCGGTCACCACCGCCGGCAACACCCGCACCACCACGTCCGAACCCCGCCAGCGGATGAGCAGGCTGAGGACGATGTAAAAGAGCCCGGCGGCGGCCAAGCCGCAGAGGGTGGAGGGGATGCCCCAGGTCTGCACGCCGTAGATGATGGGGGCGATGAAGGCGAAAGAGGACGCCAGGAAAATGGGCACGCGCCGGCGGGTGACGGCCTGAAAGACCAAGGTGCCGGCGCCGGCGGTAAACAGGGCCACGTTGGGGTCGAGGCCCGTGAGCAGGGGCACCAGGACCAGGGCCCCGAAGGCCACAAACAGCATTTGCGCCCCGACGAGGCCGTCTTTCGCCCGAAAGTGGTAGTCCGTTTCCGATGTCATCGCTCCTCTTGGCTCGCTTTCTTTCGTTTTTCAGGTTGAAGGTTTTCCGGGGAGGGCCTGCCGCCCTTCATCGTTGGAAATCCATCGGGCGGCCGGACGGAAAATCGCGCCGGGTTGGCCAAAGGGCGCATGCGACGGACTTTTACGGCGAATCAACGGCGTTGCGGGCCGGCCCGACGGCGACCTCTCCGGGGAATTATTTGGTTCCGAAAATTTTGTCGCCGGCGTCGCCCAGTCCCGGGAGGATGTAGCCGACGTCGTTGAGCCGTTCGTCCACGGCGGCGGTGTAGACGTGCACGTCCGGGTGGCTCTCTTCCAGTTTCCGGATGCCTTCCGGCGCGGCCACCAGAAAAATCCCCCGAATTTGCCGACAGCCCGCCTCCTTGAGCAGCTCCACCGCGGAAATCAGGGTGCCGCCCGTGGCCAACATCGGGTCCAGAATCAGGGCGATTCGTTCTTCCATCTGGTTGGCCAGCTTCACGAAATAGCGGACCGGCTTGAGGGTTTCCTCGTCCCGGTAGAGGCCCACCACGCTGATTTTTGCGGACGGAATCATGTCGATGACCCCGTTCATCATGCCCAGCCCGGCCCGGAGGATGGGCACGATGGTGATTTTTTTGCCTTTGATGGCGTCCACCGTGACGGGACCGGCCCAGCCCTGGATGGTCATGGGCTCGGTTTCCAGGTCTTTGGTGGCCTCGTAGGTCAGCAGACGGGCCACCTCCGAGGAGAGATCCCGGAAATCCTTGGTGGAAATGTCGTGAACGCGCATCAGGCCCAGCTTGTGCTTGATCAGCGGATGGTCGGCGACATGTACCGGCACGCGATGTCTCCTTGCGGGGTAGGGGTGAACGGGCGCGGCCCGGGGAATTCCCGTCGCGTTCGCGCGAGATCAGTTTTCGGGGAAAAAGCCCAATGGGCGGGTGAAGGTGTAATTCGCGGGTTTCTTCATCAGTTTTTCGGCGCTCTGCCGGGTCTGTTTGGTGGCCAGGGTAACGGGGAGCGCCACGACGAAGGTCGCCGTGCCCAGGCAGGTGGCGAAAAGAGAAAGGGGGCGGACCAGCAAGGCGTCGAAAACCATGAATCCGGGCGTGGTGTCCTGCTCTTCCCGGAAGGGGTCCACGGCCACGTCCTGGGCCAAAGCCCCGGCGACCGGGGTGAGCGACAGAATCAGCGCCAGTGACAGCAACGTGGCGTTTCGGGCGAAACGGGACATGAATGCCTCCTTGATTTCGGTTGCCGCTTCCGCGCGGCCGGCGGGACGTGGGGACTCCGTGCATCCCGGTGGGATCGGGAAAGCGCCCTGCGACCCGACCGGTGGACCCAGGGGATTCAAGCCCGTCAGCCGAATCGGTGGGCGGGATCGGTTTGATCCGCCCGGCCGACTTGAACCCAAAGGCGGGGACCGCTATAGTCGAGGGCGCGTTCGCGGCCGATTTCGGCCGGCGAAACCCATCTGGCAACGTAGATAAACGCCGGTTTTCTGTCAAGAAGAAAGCGCCCCGGCCACCCCGTGTCGCCCCCTGGAGCGTTCCATGTCCCACACGCCGTCCGACACCCAATCCGATTCCCCTTCGGCTCCGCTCGTGGAGGTGGCCGTGGCTCTCCCGGCGCCGGGAACCTACACCTACCGGGCGCCCGAGGCCATGGCCGACTGGATCGCGCCGGGCCAGCGGGTTCTGGTTCCCTTCGGCCGCCGCAAAGTCACCGGCTACGTGCTCGGTCCCGGCCGGGCGGACGGCTCCTTTCGGGTGAAATCGGTGTTGGACGTTTTGGACGACGCACCCCTGTTCCCGCCGGCCATGATTCCCTTTTTTCGCTGGATCGCCGACTATTACCTGCATCCCCTGGGCGAGGTGATCCGCAACGCCCTTCCCGGCGGCATCAATCTGGCGGAGTACGTGGTGCTGGAAGCCACCGAGGCGGGGCGTGCGGCGGCGGGGTCCCGCGACGGCGGCTCGAAAAGGGGCGCGGATGTTTCCGCCGAAGCGTCTCGGCCCCTCAATCCGCTGGAAAAAGCCTTGCTGGGGGAGCTGGCGGAACCGGGGCCGCGCCGGTTGCGGGATTTGGTCCGGTCCCTGGGGCGGGAGATACCGGCGGCCCTGGTCCACCGAATGGCGGCGGCCGGACTGCTGGATCGGCGCCGGGAGATGTCCGGCGGGGACACCCGGACCCGGACCGAGCGATACGCCGCGCCGGTTCCCGATCCCCCGGATCCCGAGGGGCTCTCCGCGGCCCGTCGGGCGGTCTTCGACCTGCTGGCCGCCGAAGGGGAAATGCCGGTGCGGCGGCTGAAGGAGCGGATTCCCACCGCGCCCCGTCTGGTCAAGCTGCTGGCGGAAGACGGGTTCGTGGAACTGTTCGAGCGGGAGGTCTACCGCGATCCCTTCGGCGAACCGGTGGAGCCGGACGCGCCGCCGGAACTGACCTCCGAGCAGGAAATCGCCGTGGCCGAGGTCCTGGCCACCTTGGACGGCGATTTCGCCGCCTTTCTCCTGGCCGGGGTCACCGGCAGCGGCAAGACCGAAGTCTACCTCCGCCTGGCCGCCGAGGCGCTGGAACGCGGGCGCACGGTGCTGGTGCTGGTGCCGGAAATCGCGCTGATCTCCCAGATGGCCCACCGATTTCGAGCAAGGTTCGGAGAGAAGGTGGCCCTGCTCCACAGCGGCCTGACCGCCGGCGAGCGCTACGATCAATGGCTCCGCATTCGCCGGGGCGACGCGCCGGTGGTGGTGGGGGCGCGGTCCGCCGTCTTCGCCCCGCTGGAAACGCCCGGCCTGCTGGTGGTGGACGAGGAGCACGACACCTCCTACAAACAAGGACGCGACCTGCTGTACAACGCCAGGGATTTGGCCGTGGTGCGGGCGCGACAGACGGGGGGCACGGTGGTGCTGGGCTCGGCGACGCCCTCGGTCCAGTCCCGCTACAACGTCCGGTGCGGAAAGTTTCGGGATCTTCGGCTGACGCGCCGGGTGGCCCGACGGCCCATGCCCCGGGTGACCGTGGTGGACCTGCGGAAGGAGCCGGATCTCCGGGGCGCGCGGCGCTTCATCTCCCCCAGGCTTCATCAGGCGATCCGCGAAACCCTGAACCGGGGCGAGCAGGTGCTTCTTTTTTTGAACCGGCGGGGGTTCGCCAGCTTCCCGGTCTGCGGGGACTGCGGCGAGGCGCTGCGCTGCAAATCCTGCGAGGTGACCCTGACCCTGCATCGGGCGGAAAACCGGTACGCCTGCCATTACTGCGGCTACGCCCGGCCGCTGGACGCCCGGTGCGCCGCATGCGACTCCAACCGCATTCACCGGCTGGGCTACGGCACGGAGCGGGTGGAGGACGCGGTCAGGCGGCTCTTCCCGGCCGCCCGGGTGGCGCGGATGGACCGGGACACCACCGCGCGAAAGGGATCGCTGGTCCGACTTTTGCGGGCCCTGCGCAACCGCTCGGTGGACATTCTGGTGGGCACCCAGATGGTGGCCAAGGGACACGATTTCCCGGGCATCACCCTGGTGGGGATTCTGTGCGCGGACCTCTCCCTGAGCTTTCCCGACTTTCGGGCCGGGGAGCGGACCTTTCAGTTGCTGGCCCAGGTGGCGGGCCGGGCGGGGCGGGGCGACGTTCCCGGGCAGGTGATTCTCCAGACGTTCAACCCCGACCATTTCAGCATCGCCGCCGCCCGGAATCAGGACGCGGACGCCTTTTACGCCACGGAAATCGGCTTCCGGAGCGCCTTGGGTTATCCGCCGTATTCCCGGCTGATTCATCTTCGGCTGGACGGACGGGACGTCGACCGGGTGCGAAGCGTCGCCCAAGCCCTGGGCGGCGCGTTCCGGACGCTTCAATCCGAGGACGCCTTCCGCGCCCTGGAGGTGCTGGGTCCCATCGAGGCCCCCATTTCCCGGATCGCTGGACGTTTCCGCTGGCAGATTCTGCTCAAGGGCCGGAAAGTTCCGGTCCTTCGCTCCGCCGTCCGCCGACTCATGGCCGAACGCAACGACCTTTTCAGCCCCGCCGGCGTCCGGGTGACGGTGGACGTGGACCCGTTTTTTATGTCGTGAAATAATGGACAATGGACAATGGACAATTGAAAATTGGGAATTCTTTTGGGAATGGGATGTTGGCGCCCGGAACCCCCTTTGGCCTCCGCCGCCGAATTGCTTTCCATTGTCCGTTGTCTATCCATTCAACATCTTCCTTTCGGGAAATCACATGACCGAAAAGCCTTCCTACGAAGCCCTGGAAAAGCGGGTTCGCGAGCTGGAACACGCCCGGGACGTGTTGCGGGCGCTCCGCAACGTGAATCGGCTCGTCGTTCTGGAGAAGGACCCGGGCCGCCTCCTGGACCAAGCCTGCCGATGTTTGCGGGAAAATCGTGGATATTTCAACGTCTGGATGACGCGGATGGTGGACGGCCGGCCGGTGGAACCCTTTCATCATTCCGGGTTCGACCGGGACTTCGCGCGCATTTCCGATCGGATTCGAAAAGGGGAAATCCCGGACTGCGCCCGGGGGGTTCTGGAAACGGCGGGTCCGGTGGTGGTCCGCAATCCTCGGCAACAATGCGGCGATTGCCCGCTCGTCCAGACCATGGAGGGGCGCGCGGCGATGGCCATGCGGCTGGAACATGGGGGGCGGGTGTTCGGTTGGATGACCGTTTCCGTGCCGACCGAATTCGTCGAAAATCCGGAGGAGCGGAATCTGTTCGCGGAGGTGGCCGCCGACCTGGGCTTCGCGCTTTGGTCCATTGAAAGCGATCGGAGGCGGGAGGAGGAGGCGCTCGCCGCCGGCGAAAACAAATACCGGGCCCTGTACGACAACGCGCCTCTGGCCTACCAGTCGCTGGACCCGGACGGCCGCCTGCTGGACGTGAATCCCCAGTGGTTGAAAACCCTGGGATACGACCGGGAGACGGTGATCGGCCAGTCCTTCGCCGATTTCCTCCATCCCGACTGGCGGCCCCATTTCGAAAAAAATTTTCCGGCCTTCAAAAAGCGCGGCCACGTCCACGACGTCCAGTTTCGCCTGCGGCACGCGGCGGGCCATTTCATCGACGTTTCGTTTGAAGGCTGCATCGGCTACCGCCCCGACGGCAGCGTTCAACAAACCTACTGCGTTTTTAAGGATATCACCGATCAATTGCGGGCCGAGGCGGAGCTTCGGGAAACCTCGGCCTTTCTTCGGGCCGCGCTGGATTGCAGCCCGGCGGGCATTTCCATCGCGGATGTTCCAGACGGGCGCTTGCGCTATGTAAACGAGGCCGGATTGGGAATTGGCGGGGGAAGGCGGGAAGAGCTTGTGGGCCTCGTCGGCCTGGATGCCTTTATGGAAACATGGGAGATTTTCCATCTGGACGGGACGCCCTTCGCGCCGGAGGATATCCCGCTGGTTCGGGCCGTGCGGCAAGGCGAACGATGCACGGCGCCGATGATCATTCGCCGCCCGGACGCGGAAGACCGAATTGTTCACGCCCACGCCGCTCCGGTCTTTAGCGAGGCGGGGGAGCAAATCGCCGGGATCGTCGTGTTTCCGGACATTACGGAGCAAAAGCGCAACGAGGCGTCCCTTTTGCGCAGCGAGCAAAAATTCCGGGACATTTTCGACGCCGTGAGCGACGCCGTTTACGTCCACGATCTGGAGGGCCGCTTTTTGGAGGTGAACGCGGCCGCGCTTCGGCAATTGGGCCATTCCCGAGAAGAGCTGCTGGACATGGGCGTCGCCCAGGTGGAAGCCAACGATTTGGACGAGGACGCCGTCCGAGAGGCGACCCAGGCCGTCCGCCAAAATGGGAACCGGGTGTTCACCTCCGAACATCGCCGAAAAGATGGCGAAACGTTTCCGGTGGAGGTCCATAGTCGGACCATCGATCACGAGGGAAACCCGTGCATTCTCAGCGTGGTCCGGGACATTTCCGAGCGCCGGCTGTACGAGATCGAGCGGTCGAAAATGGAGACGGAGCTGCGGCTGCGGAACCAGTTCATCGAAACCATCCTGGACAACCTGCCCATCGGTTTGGCCGCGAATTACATCGACGAAGGGTCGGCCACCTACATGAACCGGAAGTTCGAAGAAATCTATGGCTGGCCCAGATCGGTGATCCGGGACATTTCGAGCTTTTTCGAAAACGTGTTTCCAGAACCGGCCTATCGCAAAGAAATTAAAAATAAGGTGATGACGGACATAGACTCCGGCGACCCCGAGCGCATGGCCTGGGAGGGGATCGAAATCACCGATCAACAGGGCCGGAAAAAGATTATCGCCGCCAAGAACATCCCCCTCTACGACCAGAATCTGATGATTTCCACGGTGCAGGACATCACCGAGGAGCGGAAGCTCCAGGCCCAGCTCCGCCAGGCCCAGAAAATGGAGGCGGTGGGGGCGCTGGCCGGGGGAATCGCCCACGATTTCAACAATATTCTTTCCCCCGTTCTCGGGCTTTCCGAAATGCTGATGGAGGACCTGCCCCGGGGCGCTCTCGCCTGGAAAAATGTGCGGGAAATTTTCCGCGCCGGCGAACGGGGGCGGGACCTGGTGAAGCAGATCCTGGCCTTTAGCCGCCATGCCGAGCAGGAAAATCTTCCTCTTCGAATTTCACCCATCGTAAAGGAGGCCATCCAGCTCTGCCGTTCCACCATTCCCGCCAATATCGAAATCCGCCGCCATATCGCCGCAGATCCCGGCTTGGTGCTGGCCGATCCCACCCAAATCCACCAGATCGTGATGAACTTGGTCACCAACGCCTACCACGCGGTGGAGGCGGACGGCGGGGAGATCATGGTCCGTCTGGGACCCTATCCCCGCCCGGCGGAGGATCCGGCCGAAGAAGGGTTGCCGCCGGGCCGATACGTCCGACTTTCCGTGGCCGACACCGGGCCCGGGATTCCGCCGGAGGTTCGGGAAAAGGTGTTCGAACCGTATTTCACCACCAAGGAGCAGGGAAAGGGCACCGGCCTGGGATTGGCCGTGGTCTACGGCATCGTGCGAAAACACGGCGGCGAAATCCGGCTTTCCGGCGGGCGGGATCGGGGGGCGGAAGTTGTCATCTACCTGCCGCTGATCCCCGATTCCGGGTCGGTCGAGGAGGTCGCCGACACGGACGCCCCCGATCCGGGGACCGAACGGATTCTGCTGGTGGACGACGAACCCTCCATCGTCCGAATGCAGCGAAAGATGCTGGAACGGCTGGGCTACCAAGTCGCCGTGGCGGCGTCCAGCCCGGCGGCGCTAACAATCTTTCGGGAAACCCCCGACGCCTTCGACCTCGTGGTTTCCGATCTTTCCATGCCGAAGATGACCGGCCTCCAACTGGCCGGGAAAATATACGCCATCCGGCCGGAGACCCCGGTCATCCTCTGCACCGGCTATCGCCGGAACATCCCGGAAAACCCGGCGGAGCGATTCGGGATTCGGGGCGTTTTAAACAAGCCGATCCGCCGGGCGGACCTGGCCAAAATGGTGCGCTCGGTGCTGGATGGCGAGCGGGAATGAAACGGGTGGCGGTGGTCCCGGGAGTCGCGGTGTTGAACGCCGCCGGGGCCTGGGGCTTTTCCCGGGCCTTCGACAACGCCGGCTTTTTGGGCGGGGCTCTGCTTGCCGCGGTGTTGTTGGCGGGAATGACCACGATGATCCTGTGGGCCGAGTTGGAGCGACGGGTCGCGCTGGCGGTCGGTTTGGTCGTCTGGTTGGCGGTGGTGGTTGGCGGCTTGCGCCCGGCCGCGCGACGCGGGGTGGAAGAGGTGGCCCGGTTCGTCCGGGGCAAGCCTGCCCTGGCCAAAAAATGGGGAAGCCTCTTCGGGCCGGAAATGTGGCGGCGCTTTTTGGCGGACAACGGACTGGAGGCCACCGGGCCGAATATCCGGAGTTATCTTCGCCTGCGGAAGGTCCAGGGCATTTGGATGAAAGACCGACGTCGGGAACGGGAACTGCGGGGCGTTTGGCTGGACCTGGCTTGGCTCCAGATTGTCCTGCTGGCGGGCGCGGGGCCAATGGGGGTCGCCTGGCCGGCGGAGGCCCCGGATGAATAGTTCCATTTGGGCAGGCCGTTTGGACGATTGCGCTTCCCGTCTTTTGCAAAGGAGCCGGGGAATATTGGTGGACCGAAAGGCGCCGCTTTCGCCCCAACCGCCGAACGACGAAAACTTTCAAGTCCTTTGAAGGGATGGCGATGCATCCGGCGGTGGCCTTTTGGACCGACAAGTTTGACATTTCCCGGGAAGACGAAAACCCGATCAACCCCATTGCCGGTCGGTCTCTTTTGCGGTGGCCGCGGGACCGGGCGGGGAAGAGATTGCCTTTCAGGAACCGGATACCGAGGATTGGGGCTGGTATTCCACGGTGGCGTGGAAGGGCCGGGCCTGCCTGCTGGGCGCCATGGCCGCGGAACGGGAAGCGGGCGGCTGCGACTGGATGTTCCAGGTGGGCAAACATCGCACCCTGATGGAAAAGTTGCTGGGCCGGGAGAAAATGACCCACGGGGACGAATGCTTCCGGTTTTTCCTGGCGGTTTTGGAGAACGAGCCGGAATTTTATGATGTCGCAATGGAATGAAACCTTCCGATTGCCCCGGCGGCGAGTGGCCTTGGCGGATCGCCTGAATGGGGCGTTGGAAATTCCCCCAGCCAAAGCCGATCGAATAAAAACATTCGGAACCCTTCGTTTTTCTGGTCGGAATTTTCTTTGGCGATGAAGGTTTGCTTCTCGCATATTTTGGAATCCTCTCTGAAATGGCGCGGATTCCACGTTTTCGGCCTGCCGTTTGGATTGGTTTGCAAGCCCCGCCGGTTTTTCCCTTCCATTTTTTTGTGGAAAGCTGATTGGCTCAATTTTTGCTTTCCTAATGATGCCCGTTCAGAATTGTTTGAGGATGATTGCCGCGTCACATGATCGGAATCTCTCACCATTGGATCTCATTCCATGAATCTGAATTCATATCGAAGGACCTCCGATGTTTTCCTCCTTCATTGCAAACTGAATCCCTGGAAGGGCGCCGCGATATTAATTAATCCGGCGGAGCATATCATCTTGTCGTGCAGCCGGGGCGCGGAAGCGCTGTTTGGATATGCCCTGGAGGAACTGGTCGGCGCAAGAGCGGACATATTGCATGGCGATCCGGCCCGATTCCATGAGTTCCGGCAATGGTATCTGCTTGCGATGGAGAAGGACATCGGGGTGGAGGCCGAGTGCGCCATGCGGTGCAAGGACGGAACCACATTCCCCGCCATCCATTCCCTGACGCGACTTTCCGACGGGAATGGCTCTTTGTTGGGGGTTTTGCAAGTTGTGGACGTTGCCGTTGAGGAGGCCGTTGCCCAAAAAGCGCTGCGCGACGCCCGGAAGCTCTTCCGGGAGCAGTTCGCCGAGATGGAGCGTCGTCAATTGGCGTTGGAGGCTCTTTTGGGAAGTCTGGAGAAGGATAAGGCGGAAGCGGAAAACCGGGTGCTTTGCAACATTCGAGATTCGGTCTGCCCCTATATCGAGCGCTTGAAAAAGAGTCGGTTGACCCCGGATCAGTTGGAAACCCTCCGACTTATTGAGGCCCGGATACGGCTGCCCTTTGGGGTGTCGGCCGTCTGCATGGACCGGGTTTTGACGCCGCTGACCCCCTCCGAAATTAAAATTGCCGGCCTCATTCGCGAGGGAAAAACGGCCAAGGAAATCGGCCAATTCCTTAACCTCAGTGAAAACACCGTAAACTTTCATCGGCAGAATTTGCGGGTGAAATTGGGCTTGAAGAAGCAGAAGATATCGCTGCGTTCTTTTTTATTGTCGATGAAAAAATAATGGCATTCCCCACCATATTCTCACCATTTTTCCATTATTGACTTGTAAGGCCGCCTCTCTTAAGTAAGATGTTTAGTAAACATTCGGGTGGCTCCATTTCGAATGTTGATTTGGCCCGCTTACCTAATATGCGTCTCAAGAAAAATCACGGAAAAGCCAAACCCGTCGAGAGGCGGGGACGGAAAGCCACGGGTCTTGCGCAGACAGCCGGGTTGCCAAATAGGCGGCCCGGCTTTTTTTGGGCTCTAACGCTCAGCATTCGCATTGTCCATCATTCAAAAAGGAGGTTGGTATGGCAAGAAAGGGTTGGCTAATACCTGTTGTTTTGGCTTCATTGTTCCTTGCTGTCCCGGTTTTGGCCTCGACCATCACCATCCAAAGCCTGGGGAGCCCAGGTGTTTGCGGAGATAGCGAGCCTCAAGTGCTTGAAGCTTTGGGCTTTTCTCCCGATGGAAGGACGGTGGCGGGTAATTTGTATCCCAAGGGACGGAATTGCAACAGAAATGAAGGGCGATATTGGGTGATCGGCCCCGATGAAAACGGGATATGGCGGCAAGAATCCAAAGGGTCCGGACGGTTCCGGGCAAACCTGGATGCGAATGATTTTAAAGCAAATTCCGCGTCATTGCCGAATAGAAAAGACGCCGAATTTAAGGAGTTCCAAAGCGAAATCGTTGGCAAATGGAAAAAGCCCGGAAGATTCGACTTTCATCCCGTTTTGTGGAGAGCGCCCGGGGTGACCGGAAGCACGAATGAAGCGGGTGTTGTTGACTTGGCGACGGGAAAGGAAGATGTCGGTGAATTGTTTGGACAATCGGCTTACGATCAGTATTTTGGAACCAAAAACGGCGATGCCGTTGCCCTTCGGGAAAACGGAAATATCGATTTGAATTTCCCGACTTTCCCAGGGAAGTATACCGGAAATGAATTCGGCGCCGGTTTTTTTGTCGGGGATTATGAAGAGTTTCTTTTCTACTGTGATAGCCGGAAGGGATATCGAAAATTTTACAGCGCTTTTTCCCTTGGAGTTTATGTGGGTGGATTGGGAAATGAACCGATTTTGTTGGATGGCGGAGGCGTTTCGCAAAAATTTATGGACGAGGATTACAGCGGCAATCAATGTGGCGGTAAATGGGGAGATGATCCAGATCGCCAAAAAGCATTTTTTATGCAATCCGGCGCCGCCGCCCACGCCGCGGATATCGCTTCCTTCGACCTCCCCCTTTCCACGAAGTTTTTGGACAACTACTCCGCGATTGCCGTTGGGCAGCGCATGGATGGAAAGCCAGGCGCATGGGCGATTCAGCGCGACGGGAAAGTCGCGAATCCAAGGAAAACAGGTGCGGGTGACCGTACTTCCAACATCGGGGGCATCCGGCAGGCCCCCATGGAACATTGGACTTACGAGGCCAAGGCCGTCAGTTCCGACGGGAAAATAATTGTCGGCACGGCAACCGCGGAGTCCGGATTTGAATACCGCCCGGGAAAATCTCCGAACTGTCCAGTTGAGGCCGGCACATCGATCGGGGTTTTTTGGCAGGTTTCTGAATTTCTCCAAAAACCCTGGATCAAAGACGCCCAGGTAATCGGCTCGGTGAATGATTGTCGAGGGAAGATTCTTGGGATCAGCGAGGGGTTGATCAAGGCCAACGATGTTTTTTTGATTCGGAAAACGGGGTATATGTGATTTCCGGGATTGATCAAAATGGAGACGCCGCTATCGCGACGCTCAATCTGTAGACCGATATAATACGGCAAAAAGGGCTGGTGCGAAACTTCGGTTTCGCACCAGCTCTTTTGTTTTGAGAGTCCCATAAATGTAACTTTCCAGGCAAGCTGTGCGAAGGAAATGGGGCTTGAAAAAGCGAAAGGCATCATTTTGCTTTTTCAAGCCTTCGGCGACAAGATAATGGGAGCTTCCCATTAAAACCCTACCATTTTTCTATTGTTGACTTGAAGAACTTTTGCCTATAAGTAAGACGCTTAGTAATCATTTGAGTGGGCTTGCTGAGGAATTTGCTTTAGACGGCCTACCTAGATCGAGTTTCAAAAACTCTCATGAAAAAGCAAAACCCGTCGAGAGGCGGGGACGGAAAGCCACGGGTCTTGCGCAGACAGCCGGGTTGCCAAATAGGCGGCCCGGTTTTTTTTTCGCCGCTCATAGAGGGCGGCGAGGTATGTACCATGTGTTTCTTTCCATTAATTCATTTTTCTAAGGAGAGGATTATGTTTCAGAAAAGAGTATGGCGTTTGGCTGCGGTATTTACGGCGGCCATTTTGGTCGGCGGGGTCTCCTTCGCCATCGCCCTGCAAGGTTCGAATTTTCCGATTGGATCAGATCCTTCCCTGAAGGTGGATGTGGGATGGGACGCAACCAGCAACGGCGGCTTGATTTTTAAGGGCGAAAACGGAGTTGCGCCGACGTTTGCCGTCCACAATACGCGAGACGGTGGTGGTCCGCGACAACCGGTTTTTGAGACCGCTGGCCGTGATGAACAGAGGAAGGTGGACAGTACCGTGGCGCTCAATGTTTTCAAAAATGTCGAAAGCAAAGGAAGTGCAACCCTCGAATTGGCTCCCCAAAACAATCTTAGCTTTACCTTGATCGCGACCAACAAGGGAAATTTGCTCCTTCGGAAAAAGTATAAAGAGGGCAATTGGATTGCTTACCGCTTCTATCAGCTCAACCACGAAAGCCTGGAAGTAAACCCCGAGAATCTGGGAGAAGACCTGGAAGTGGGCGCAGACCAAGACTATGAAGCCTACAATCCGAAACGGCGCTGTCGATCTTGCTTGGATGATCCCCCCTCTGGAACCTGATGGTTAGACAATCCTTCCCGTAGTGGATACTTGCGCCTTCAGCCAAGTTCGAATGAGGCTGAAGGCGTTTCCATTTGAAGAGATGAAAGTGCCGGAATGGATCGTATTTTGAATTTTATCCAAAAAAAATCAAGCGTTTGCTTGGTTCTTTTTTTGTCGGCGATCCTGGGCCTTGTTTTTGCCCTCTTTTTTCGATTGGAACGGTTGTCGGGCCATTTCAACACCCAACACCTCACCGCTCGGTCGATTCAGTTGGTCGACAGCGAAGGGGTTCAGCGAGGTCTCTTTCAGGGGGGAGGGGAAGGGAGTCCCGCGCTTTTTATTTTGGGCGACAAAAAAAATAACCCCCTTTTTCAAATCATTGTCCATGGTGACGGCAGAAGTCACCTGGCCTTGATGGATTCCAATGGGCGTGAGCGCTTGGTTCTGGATATTCTCGCGGATGGCAGGGCCTTCTTCCAAACCGATCATCTTGAACGGGTTGGACCGGTTGACCTGAATAACAGTCCTTCCCCTTCCCCATAATCCAACTCCCCGAGCCAATGGGGGATTTTTTCCTTCTTCACGTCCTCTGGCTTGGAATTTTTCCGCGCATAGCGTTTATTCCCCATTTTTTACTGTTGGAATTTTTATCGACTTTCGGAAAAAACGGCGATATCGGTAAAGTATTTCGACCCCCTTCTTTTCTGTCTTCCCCACCCTTTACGATCCATCCTCTCCGCCAGGAAGTTGGCCTCCTCCCGGCCAATAACGCCCCTTCCATTAATCCTCCAACGCTGGGAACTTGTCAGAATTTTTATGCTGCAGTCAAGCTGCAAATAATTGTTTTTTTTGAATTTATTTGGATTCTTTCTTGAGGGATGATAATTAAGCGTTTCAAGGGACGAGCAGTCGAGATTTTTTACTGTGCCTTGCCTGATCCATTTGCCATGAAGGGCAATCAAAAAAAGCAATATATTTTCAATTGCTTAAGTATTTGGCACGCAATGTGCTTCTTGTGAAAAGAAGTTTCCTTGCTCCATGCAATTGTTTGAGTTATTCAATTTTTCGAAAGGAGTGGATGAATGAAAATGTTGCTCAAAATTTTTGTTGGTGGTTTTTTGATGCTCGGTTCTATGGGAATGGCTTTTGCGGGTCCAATGAACCCTGATTTCACGAAGGCGGATGTCAACAATCCGAACGAAAGGCTCGAATTCAGGACTGGAAAACCCGGCGCCCAAGACTGGGAGATTGGTCTTGGAAAAAATACCCAAGGCCCCGGTCAATTCAATCAGGCCAATGTTCTTGATCCCAATTGGTGGGAATTAAACACAGCCTACTCGTTCAATTATTCCATCAATCAGAACAACGAGGCCGAGTTTGCAATGCCCGATTTGGGTATTTACCTCTCCTACGCCAACATGGACCTGGGAAATACGCTTGAGGTTTACGCGAAGCGTGGCGTGGAGGTCTCTTTTGGCGGGGAAAACCTTGTGGGTAATCCTAACGACCCCTTTGGAGTGGACTACGGTTACATTTCCATCGATCCGGTTACGGGATTCAGCCTTGATGGAACCATTATGTTTACCGAGCTTAGTGGAAGTGGAAGCATGGAAGGCGTAACCATCACCGCAGGCAACCTTCCGGCTTCCGCCCCGGTCCCCGAACCCGGAACCGTTTTTCTCCTGGGCGGCGGCATTGTTGGCCTTGTTGTTTACCGCCGTAGATCCAGAAAATAATTGGGAACATTCGCACCCCCAAAAAGGGGATATCCATTTTGGATATCCCCTTTTTTCACCCATCCTATCCAGCTGGCCTATCCAGCTGGATGGTTTCCCATCGGACAAGATTCATGGGCAAGGCAGAGCGCCGACCGCCCCCGGAAAAATCGATTCCCCACCTACCTCGTTATGCCTCCCTTCGTCCCATTCTTTTCCTTCCTTGTCGCCCGCCAAAATTCCCTCCCGCTTGACAATCGGTCCATTGATGAAAAAGTTTTGAAATAATTAGTGGTTGTGAAAAAAATCGTCAATACCAATAGTGAGCGAAAGCGGAGGGGCGAATGGAGTCCTCGCTTTTCCGAAAAGAAACCGTCGTTTGAAACGCCTCGAATTTTCTCTCTTCCCGGCACATCGGTGATCTTCCGACCGCTGTTTCCACTGGCTCCGCAACGGGGCCGAGGAATTCATCCCGGCCCGTTTCCATTGGCCCTCCAATCCATTTCGCTTCCCGAGCGGTTCGCGAGACGCCGCGCATGGTGCCCGGCCGTTCGGACATTCTCAAGCGCAATCCCGAAAAAGGCGATGGATAACAGATTCCTTTCGGCGAAACGATGGGTTCCCGTTGGGCGTTGACCCGACCAGGGGCCGTCGATTCCCCGGCAAGGGGCCGTCGTTTTTTTGGGATGGAGGGGGTTTTTATGAACCAACATCTTTCCACGGAATTACTTCAGGAAACGCTGCGAGGAATCTTGGTGCGGCCCGAGGACTCGGCCTACGACGACGCGCGCCGCGTCCACAACGGCATGATCGACAAGCGGCCGCGATTGA
>JBKHDD010000049.1:0-27457 GCA_046541515.1 Desulfococcaceae bacterium | reverse complement strand
CCGTGGCGGCATTGGGATCCACCGGCCCCTCGTCGGCCCAATCGTCCGCCCCATCGTCTGCGAGGTCCGCCTCGGACAGACGGATCGGCGCGCCGGTGGAAAGCGGTTCTTCTTCATCGCTCCCCTCGTCCCGGGGCGCGATCACCGTTTCGGCGTCGCGAACCGCGTCGGGTTCGTCCGGAATCCGGGCGGGAGAGGCCATCGTCCCCAGGTCGATCACCTCGTCGTCGTCGGGCGGCTCCCCCAGGACCAGGGTCGCGTCGGGAGCGTCCTCCTCGCTCTCCAACTCCCGCCCCATGGCGACCAGCGTCCCGGTGTCGATGTCCAGAAAGCGGTCGTCTTCATCCTCCGGCGCGGGCGTGTCCAGTGTCTCTTCGGTTGCCTCGTCGGCTTCTTGGAAACCGAAATCGGTATTTATGTCGGTGGGCTGCTCCCGGAGCGTGTCGTCTCCGGGAAAAACGTCCTCCGCAGGGGGAGAATCGGGCTCGGACGGTGTGGACAGGCCCAGACCGGCCAATTCCTGGGGGGAGATGGCCACCGTCGCCTGGGGACGCCCGAATTCCTCGTCCTCGTCTTCTTCGGGGGAGGACTCCGTCGCCGGTCCCGCCGCCGCGGCGAGATCGATCACCTCCTCCTCCGCTTCCGCCGATGTTTCGGGCGGACCCGGCGCGTCGGACGCCCGATCGTCGCCGGTCAAGGTGGTGACGCTGGCCAGGTCCACCGTTTCCTCTTCTTCCGGCTCCGAAGGAGGGGCGGGCTTTACCGCCATGGCCTCGGTCAAGTCGAGGGTGTCGTCGTCGGATTCGGCGTCCTCGGGAATTCCGGTCCTCGGGTCGAGGTTCTGATCTTTGGTCATGATCCGTCCATCGCCCGGAGGGCGTGTGTAGAACTTTGAAATTTATCGAAAATTATCATAGGCCCCAGTGGGTGTCAAGCGCTTTGCCGCCCCGCCGGACAATGGAATTTTCTCATAAATTCGGCATGACAACCAGGAAAACCGTCCTCGTTTCCCCACCGGTGGAAGGCGGATCAGCGGATGAACTCGGCCCGTCGATGGAATTCAATTTCGGGGATCTCCTGGGGGCTGTACCGAAGCTGATGGTCCACGTCCTGGTACCTGTAAAACCGACGCAAATCGGAACTTTCCGGGTTCTTTTTAATCTCCCGGTTGTCCACGAAGACCTTGTAGGCCGACACCGGCTCCGGATATCCCTTCACGGCAATCTTTTCCGGATCGCGGGAGATGTGCACGCCCTTGAAAAAAGCGTTCTTGATCTGCTCGTAGGTGCCCTCGGCGATCATGACGTGGCCGATCTCGCAGATGGATTCCATTCGGTTGGCCAGGTTGGTCGTTTCGCCGATGGAAGTGTACTCCAGCTTCTGGTCGCAGCCGATGGCCCCGACGATCACCTCGCCGCTGTTCAGGCCGATGCGCATTTCAAAAACGGTTTTGCCCTCCCGCTTTCGGAAATGGTTGATTTCCCGCATTTTCCACTGCATTTCGATGGCGCAGGCCACGGCCCGATCGGCGTGGTTTTCCAGCCGCACCGGCGCGCCGAACATGGCCACGATGGCGTCGCCGATGTACTTGTCGGGAAATCCGCCGTATTTCTTGATGATGGGGATCAGGCCGTCGTAGTAGGAGTTGAGGGCGTTGACCGCCTCCGTGGCGCTCATCCGCTGGGTGATGGTGGAAAAGCCGGCGAAATCGGTGAACATCACCGTGCAGTCGGCCTTCTGGCCGCCCAGCACCAGCCCGTTTTCGGCCGCCTTTTCGGCCAGCTCCCGAGAAAGGAACCGCTCCATGGTTTCCATCAGGTTGAGCCGTTGCTTCTGCCCCCGGATCATTTCGTTGAAGCGCCGGGTAAAGTGGCCGATCTCGTCCTCGTGGATCACCGGCACCTGGTAGTCGTAGTTCCCGGCGGAGACGGCCTCGGCCCCCCGGGTCAGCTCCCGGATCGGCTTGGTGACCGACTTGCTGAACCGGTTGGCGATGAGCAGGGAGAGCCCGATCAGGGCGAGGATGAGCCCCACCGAAATGCCGAGCACCACCAGCAACATCCGCTTCACCCGGCCGGCGTCCAGATCGATGTTGAAAATGTTGTAGACGTCCCCCACGTCCTCGGTCAGCCACACGCTGAACCAGGCGCCGAAGGCGTCTTCGTCGAAACGGGGCAGATACCAGCTTTGGGGGTCCGCGATGGGATTGTTGTTGTAGCGGACGCGGCCCTGAAGCGCGTCGGCCCGCCAAAAGCGGTTTTCGTCGGTGATCCGGTATGGCTCGCCGCTAAAGGCCGATTCGTACCACTCGAAGCTGTCCAGCACGAAGGCGATGTGGTCCGCGAAAAAGCCCTCCGGCTTGCCGGAGTCCAGCATGATCATCACGCCGGAAAGCCGGAATTCGGCCTGGGCGGCCCGATCCACCGCCTCCGCCAGCAGCCGTTTGTTTTTGGCGAACACCTCCCGCATGCCGGGGGCGGCGGCGAACCGGGCTTCCCAATAGTCGGCCGTTTCCCGCAGCCATTCGTACCGAAAATTCTCTCGGCCGCCGAACGCCCCAAAATCCTCCATCCGCTGAAAAACGTCCGCCGCCGGCGGGATCTCCCCGTCGGTAATCAGCAGGTTGAAGGAAAGGTAGAAATAGTTTTCCCGCCCCTCCACGGCCCCGATCTGGGGATCGGCGATGGTTTCCAGCGCGAAGCGGTTCATGCGGATCATTTCGTCGCCGGGAATGCCGGAACGGACCCCTGCGATCAGACTTCGGGCGTTCTGGATCAGCCGGTCCAGCTCCTCGTAGGGACGGTGCAGCTCGATGGGCACCACGACGAGGGCGATGAAGCCGATGATGACCCCGGCGAAGTACATCAGCCGCTTTCGAAACGACACGTATCGCTGGGAACCGGACCTCTCCGCCTTGGCTTTCTCGTCGGCGTCCGCGCCGGTTTCGGGGCGCGGCGCGGAAGTCGCCGGAGGGACGGCCGTCGGAGACGGAGCGCTCTCGGATCGGGTTTTATTCATCGGGGGCGTGGGGGTTCGCCGCAGCGTGGGCGAATCGAAATCGGATTCCGCCGCCGAGGAGGCGGCGGCCGGTGCGGTGGGCGGATCGGGGGGCGTCGCCGTCGGGCTCGGAGGCGCCGGCTTCGGCCCGGTCTCGCCGTCGCCTTCGGGATAAACCCGAAAAACCGATTTGCAACGGGCGCAGCGGACCTTGGTCCCGCCCGGCTTCACGTATTTCCGATCCAGCTCGAAAGTGGTCCCGCATTCGTCACAGGAAATGATCATGGTCTGCTCCCCGCAGAGTTGGGGGGTCGTCGGGCGGCGGAGGCAAGGGGCCAATCCCGGCCGGAATTTCAGGAAAGCCTTGACAGGTCATCGGGGACTGGGGGTAAGATGGCCGAAATCCGAAATTTTTCGGAATCCTTTCCGCCCAAACCCGCCGTTCGCCCTCAATGACACCGCCGAAAATTATCGAAACCGTCTGTGCCACCCAATGCGACACCCAATGGTGCTGCTCGATCCGCAATTTCTCGGCGCCGCCTCTTCGCCGGCGGGAGGTGGACGTCATCGCCGCCGAAGGGCACCGGGACTTTTTCCGATACCAAGGACGCACCCCGACGCTGCGGGCCGACGACGACGGATACTGCGTCTTCTTCGACCGAAGCCGCCGAAACTGCGGCATCTATCCGATCCGGCCCGGCGACTGCCGGCTCTTCCCCTTCGATTTTTTCCGGGACGGGGACCGACGGATGCGCTGGCTTATGTGGGACTGTCCTCTGTCCCGGCTTTTCAGCGAAACCGACATCCGGGAACGCCTGCTGGACCTGGAACGGCGGCACGCGGGCTACATCCGGGAAACGTGGGCCTACGGCCTGGAGGACTACCGGAACGAATCCAGCCGCGGAAAACGACCCCGTTTCCGCCCGTTGCGCCCCCTGCGCCTTTTCCCCCGCGTGTTCCCGGTCGGATGCATGTCCCCGTGCTCCTGTCCCGCCTAAAGCGTCGGGCCAAACCCGCCGCGCATTCGGGCGACCCGGGCGGATGGCGCCGACCCCTTGGGGGGGGTCGAATCGACCGCGGGGTTCGCGCCCCATCCGACGACTCGATCGTCGACCCGACCGCAAACCGGATCGTTGACCGGTCCGGAGGCGTTCGATCCCCCATCTTATCCCGCATAAGAACCGGTATTCGGCCTTCTATGACAGATAATTTCCCGGTGTCAAGCCCAATCCCGTCTGGAAAATTCCGGTATTGTCACCCCATTACGGGTACGATATAGTTTTTTCGACGAACCGGCCGCCCCGGTATCGCCACAAGTCCCGCGACCCGGCCGCGCCCCAAACCGGGCGCGACCCAAGCCGAACCGGACTCTACCGCATATTGAAGCTTATCGAAAGGATTCGTCCAGGCGACCCCCATGCTTGTCCTGCTGTTTTCCATCGCGGACGTCACCTACGCCGCCACCTGCGACCGAGTCCGCGAAATCGTGGCCATGCCCCGACTCAAGCCGGTGCCCCACGCGCCGCCCCATTTCGTCGGCGTGTTCAACTACCGGGGCCGGATCGTGCCGGTGGTGGATCTGTGCATGCTGGTGCGGGGCCAGCCCTGTCGCCGGCGGCTCAGCACCCGGATCATCCTGGCCGACGCGCCGGGGGAAAAAGACCGGCCGCAGGTGTACGGTCTCATGGCGGAACGGGTGACCGAGACCCTCCGCCTCCCGGGTCCCGAAGCGCGGGAGCCGTCGGTGTTTCTGCCCGACGCCCCCTATCTGGGGGGCATCATGACGAAAGACGGAGAAATGATACAATTTGTCGACCTTGACCGGCTGCCGGAATCCCTGGGAGTTCTTCCCGCCCGGGCGGCCGCCCTTCCCGAGAGGTCCATTGACGCCGATTGAGGCCCTGATCGAGGCCCGCCTGGGGCTGTCGCCCCGGGCCGCGGGACCCGGCGTGATCGACCGGGCCATCGGCCGCCGGATGGCCGCCCGAGGGCTCGGCGACCGTTCGATGTACGCGGCCTACGCCGCGGCCCACGCCGGCGAGTGGGAGACGCTGCTGGAGGAGCTGGTGGTGCCGGAAACCTGGTTTTTCCGCATCCCCGAAGCCTTCGCCGAACTGGTCCGCTTCGCCGAGGCGCGCCGGAAGCGGCGTCCCGACGCCCCGTTGCGCATTGTCAGCCTTCCCTGCGCCACGGGGGAGGAACCGTATTCCATCGTCATGGCCCTTTTCCAAGGCGGCATGCCGCCCGAATCGTTCGCGGTGGACGCCATCGACGTGAGCGCCCGGGCCCTGTGCCGGGCCCAGGCCGGCATCTTCGGAGAAGCCGCATTCCGGGGCGTCGCCCACCCGGTTCGGGACCAGTTTTTCGACCAAATGGCCACCGGCTACGGCATCCATTCCGCCGTCCGGAAGCGGGTCCGGTTTCTTCGGGGCAATCTGCTGGACCCCTGCCTGCTGGCCGACGCCCCGCCCTACGACGTGGTCTTTTGCCGGAATCTGGTCATCTATCTTTCCGAACGGGCCAGAGGCCGGGCCGCGGCCGCGGTGGACCGGCTGCTGGCGGCGGACGGGCTGCTGTTCGTGGGCCACGCCGAGGCCGACATCTTTCGCGAATTCGGCTTCGTCCGCACTCCGGCCCCCCGGGCCTTCGCCTTTCGGCGAACCGGCATTCCGGAATCGCCGGCCACGCCGGGGGTTCCCGAGCGGCCCGCCGAGGCCGTCCCGCCGCTCCGCGGGGAACCCCCGGCGGAAGCCGAACCGGCTCCCTTTCGCCCCGTTCCGGTTTCCGCCCCGCCGGCCCCGGCGGGAAATTCGCCGTCCACCGAGGCGCGGCCCGCCGGCGCCCTCTCCTCCGGGGATCTTTCGGAAGACCGGAATCTGGCCGAGGCGGACGATCTGGAGGCGGCGGGCCGACTGGCGGACGGCGGAGCGCTGGCCGAGGCGCTGGAACGCTGCCGAGATCACCTGGCCCGCCAACCGGCCGATCCCCGGGCCCATTTCCTGGCCGGAATGATCCACCAGTCCCGGGGCGAAGAGGCGGCGGCCGAAGCCCATTTTGAGCGAACGGTGTACCTGGACCCGACCCATCACGAGGCGCTTTGCCAGCTCGCCCTGGGGGCGGACCGACGGGGCGAACGTCCCCGGGCCGATCGATTCCGCGCCCGGGCGCGCCGGGTGCGGGAGCGGGAGGACGCCCAGTGAACGACATCCCGAACAAATCCGCGACGAACGAGGACGCCCGGGAAGCCGGCCACTGCTGGGAAACCATCGGCGTGATTTCTCGCGGCCGGGGGACCTGCCCGGAGCTGGAGCAGTTCACCCATTGCCGAAACTGCCCGGTTTTTACCCGTGCGGGCCGAGCCCTGCTGGAGCGGGACCTGCCGCCCGGCTACCAGGAGGAGGCGGCCGAGGCGCTGGCGGCGGAAAAGACCGAAGAGCCGCCGGGGGCCGAGTCCCTGGTGATTTTCCGGATCGAGCGGGAATGGCTGGCCCTGCCCACCGCTCTCCTGGCCGAGGTGGTGGACCCGGAAAGATTCCACAGCCTGCCCCACCGGAAAAACCCGGTGCTGCTGGGGGTGGTCAACGTCCACGGCGACATTCAGCTTTGCGTCTCCCTGAAAGCCCTGCTGGACATCGAGGAAGCCCCCAGCGCCCGACGGGACCGGCGCCTGCCCACCCATCGCCGGATGATGGTGATCGGGGAGCCGGGCGCGCAATGGGTGTTTCCGGTGGACGAAATCCTGGGCATCGACCGGGTTCGGCCCCAGCTCTATCGACGCACGCCGGTCACCGTGGCCAAGGCCGGATCGGCCTACGCCCGGGCCCTTTTCACCTGGCCGCTGCGCAAAAAGGACGGCTCCGAGGAATCGCTCAACGTGGCCCTGCTGGACGCCGATCTCATCCTCTACAGCCTCATCCGGAACGTCCAATGAATTCCGCCAGCTCCCGCCTTTCCCAAGGGGAACCGGGGGGGATTTCTTCCGCCGGCGACGCGCTCTCCGATCAGACCATGTTCGACCTGTTCCGGTCGGAGATGGAAACCCTGGGGGCCACCCTCAACAACGGGCTGCTGGACCTGGAGGAAAATCCCGGCGGCATGGCCGCCCTGGAAACCCTCAAGAAAGCGGCCCATTCCATCAAAGGCGGGGCGAAAATCGCCGAGCTGGACGCGGCGGTCCGGCTGGCCCACGCCATGGAGGACGCCTTCAAGGCGGTGGAGGAAGGACGGCACGTCCTGACGCCCGCCGACATCGACCGACTGCTGGGGGCCACCGATCTGCTGATCCGCATGGCCGAAACCGCCGGCGAAGGCGAGCTGGCCGAACCGACGCCCGAGGAGACGGAGGCCGGAATCGCGGAGGTGGCCGCCATCGGGGCGGAAGGCGGCGGCCAGGCCGGGCCGGCGAAAGCGGCGCCATCCAAAAAACGTCGGGACAAAAAACATCCGGCCAAAACGCATCGCGCGGAAGGGACCCGGACGGAATCCGACCTGGGCGCGCCGCCGCCGAAGCCCGCCCCGCGTCCCGAACCGCCTTCCGCCGCCGGACCGGACTTACGTCGACCGCGGACACGACGCGCCGCCCCCGCCCGATCCGATTCGCGGACGACGCCTCCGCCGGCATCCCTCATGGACGCCTTCCGGGAGGAGATGGACGGCTGGAGCGACGCCATGATGGAAAGCCTGGACATTCTCCGGGAAGACCCGTTCGATCCGGCCGCCCTCCCCAACCTGGCCGCCACCCTCGACGCCCTGCTGGGCGGGGCCCGGCTGGTGGAGCTGGACGACGTGGCGGCCCTGGCGGAGACGATGTCCCGCTGCTTCGAGGCCGCGGACGACGGGACGCTGGAGCTGGAGAAAGACCAAATCGACCGGCTGGTGGACGCCGTGGACCTGTTGCTGCGGTACACGCGAAGTTCCCAGCCCGATCGGGACCCCACCGTCTCTCCACGGGTGTTCGAGCGAATCCGGCTCGACATCGCGGCCTTCGCGGAGGACGCGGCAGGTCTCGACGCCAAACCGGAATGGGATTTCGAATTCGGCCGAGATATCGCCCCGGCCCATGGAAAAGTGGCGGAACCCGACCCCGTCGCCCCGGACGAATGGCCCGCTCGCGGCGGGGAACGCCGGCCCGAAATGTCGGCGGAGCCGGACGCGCCGGAAGCGGACGAGGCAAAATCTCAACCCGCCGCCCCACCGGTCTCGGAGAGGGACTGGTGGACCGGCGGCGATTCTTCCGCCGACGAGGAAGCGGTCGAAGATGATCGCGGCCCGGATGAGACCCGGCTTCCGGCCCGCCGGGAGACGCGCGAACCCGCCGCCCCGCCGTCGGACGCGGCCGAGGGGCCCCCGCCCGTCCAGGCATCCGAGTCGGAGCGGACCGTCCGGGTCACCGCCGCCAAAATCGAACGGCTCATGGGGCTGGCCGGAGAGGTGGTGGTGGGGTCCCGCTGGCTGCCGCCCTTTTCCGAATCGCTGTTCCTGCTCAAGCGGGGGCAGAGCGAGCTGGCCAACACCCTGGAGGAACTCCAAAAGGTGCTGGAAACCGGCGACGTTCACCGGGCGGGCAAGCTGGCCTTTCAGGCCCGGGAGCGGCTAAAGGGGCTGGGACGGGATCTGGGGGAACGGATGGGGGAGCTGGACATGTTCACCAGCGTCTCCGCCAACCTGTCGGACCGGCTCTACCACGAGGTGATCGGCGTCCGCATGAGCCCCTTCGCCGAGGGCGTTCGCGGCTACCGCCGACGGCTGCGGGACATGGCCCGGGAGCTGGGCAAGCGGGTCCGGCTGGAGGTGGCGGGCGAATCCACCGAAGTGGACCGGGACATCCTGGAGCGGATCGGCACGCCGCTCAACCATCTGTTGCGAAACGCCGTGGACCACGGCATCGAAACCCCGGCCGAGCGGCGGGCCGCCGGAAAGGACGAAACCGGCATCATCCGGCTGGAGGCCGCCCACCGGGCCGGCATGTTGATCGTCACCGTTTCCGACGACGGCCGGGGGGTGGATCCCGACGGCATCCGTCTGCGTCTGCGGGAACGGGGCGTGGCCGGCGCGGAATTGGCCGAACGGATGAGCGAGCCGGAGTTGCTGGATTATCTCTTCCAGCCCGGCTTCAGCACCGCGCCGGAGGTCACCCATCTTTCCGGCCGGGGCGTGGGTCTCAACGTGGTCCAGGGCGCCGTCCACGAAGTGGGCGGCATGGTTCGGGCGTTCTCCCGTCCCGGCCGGGGAACCCGATTCCAGATGGAACTGCCCCTGGCCCTGTCGGTGATCCGCACTTTTCTGGTGGAAATCGCCGGAGAGCCCTACGCCTTTCCCCTGGCCCGGATCGACCGCTGTCTGCGGCTGGCCGAATCGGAAATCCAGACCGTGGAGGACCGCCAGTATTTTCTCCGCAACGGGCGCAACGTCTCCCTGGTCAACGTCCACGAGGTGCTGGAGATCGCCGATCCCCCTCCGCTGGTGGCGCCGGTGAACGTGGTGGTGGTCAGCGACCGGGAACACGCCTACGGCCTGGTGGTGGACCGGTTTCTGGGCGAATTCGACCTGGTGGTTCGCCCCCTGGACCCCCGGCTGGGCAAGGTGCCGGACATCAGCGCCGCCGCCGTGATGATGGACGGCTCGCCGGTGCTGATCTTCGACGTGGAGGACCTGGTCCACTCCATCGACAACCTGCTCTCCGGCAGTCGTCGCCTCGGCAAAATCTCCCCCGCCGAGGCGGTGGAGGAAGAGAGCCCCCCGCCCCGAATCCTGGTGGTGGAGGACTCCTTCATCGTGCGGGAGAAGGAGCGCAAGTTGCTGGAAAACCGGGGCTACCAGGTGGAGGTGGCCGTGGACGGCATGGACGGCTGGAACCTGGTCCGCACCGCCCCATTCGACATGGTCATCTCCGACGTGGACATGCCCCGGATGAACGGCTTCGAGCTGATCCGAAACATCAAGCGCCACGCCGAACTGTCCCACCTGCCGGTCATCATCGTCTCCTACAAATTCACCGAGGCGGACCGGCTGGAAGGGCTGGATGCCGGCGCCGATTACTACCTGTCCAAAACCGATTTCGACGACAACACCCTGATCGACGCGGTGATTGATTTGATTGGGGAACCGTGACGGACAACTGCCGACTAAAAACCGGGAGGCCAAGATCGTGAACCTGACCATCAAGCGGATGCTGATCGGCCTGGTCGCCACCGGCGTGGCCGTGGTGGCGGCCCTGGCCTGGGCCAGCTTTTACTCCAACGCCCGGCTCATCGAAAGCCAGGACCGGCTGACCCAGGCCGTGCTCGATCTGGAGAAGGCCAACCAGCAGATCCGGGAGGCGATGGGGGCCTTCGTCGAACGCCAGGGAAACATCCAGGCCGCCGACTCGCCGGATATCCTGGCGGAGCTGGCGGATCGGAAACCGCTGGAGACGGCCTTTGAGAACAGCTTGGCCCGGCTGCGCGCCCTGTTGTCGGAACGGGGGGAGGCGACGGACCTTTTGGACCGCATTCGGGAGGCCTACGCCGAATTTCTGGAGCGGGACGCCGCCCTTTTGGCCTCCATGGAAGAAAACCTCCGAATCGCCGGCGAGTCGGGCGCCGCCGCGGAGCGGGCGGACGACCTGCGGGCGGAGTTGGGGAAAAACGCCGAGGCCATTTCCGGCCGGGTCAATTTCGCGGCCATGCGGGAAAAGATCGCCCTGCGGGAGTATTTTCAGACCGAAGACCAAACCGAGGAGTTGCGGGGAGCGGTTCGGGACCTTGTCCAGCAGGATTTGACCCGGGCCCAGCAGGCCTGCAACGACCTGCGGCTTGGCGTGGTTCGGCTGGGCAGCTACGGCCAGCAGCTTCAGCTGGTCCGATCCGCGGGCACCGTTGTCCGCCTGGCCGAAAACGAAATTGCCGACGCGGGCGGGCTGGTGCAGGCTTCCCTCGGCGTTCTGAAGGCCAATGTTTCGGAATCGGCGGAGTTGATGACGTTGGTCCAAAAGGTGGAAACCGATTTCGAGGCCATGGCCGAAATCCTGGGCAATTTGGCGACCCTTCGAACCGAACGGCTGGCCGGCCAGGCCGAGATGGCGGAAATCCTTGCGGCGCTTCGGAGCCGCATCGGGGAAATGGACAACGCCCTGGAAGGATTGCGCCGACTGTCGATGGACATTCGGGAGGGCGCCCGCCGCCAAGCCGCCGACATCCGGGAGTTCAACCGGCTGTTCGTGCTCGTCGCGGGGCTTTTGGCCATCGCCTTCATGGGCGGCATCGGCTGGTTCGCGGCCCGGCGCATTCTGGGCCCCATCGACAAGGCCGTGGCCTTCGCCGACACCATCGCCAAAGGAGACCTGACCGCCCGGATCGAACTGGACGGAAACGTGTTTCTCTCCCGGTTTCGGCTGGGGCGCAACGACGAAATCGGCAAACTGGTCTCCAAGCTGCGGGAAATGGCCATCAACCTCAACGCCCTCATCGGCAAGGTGCAGCAGTCGGGGCTTCAGGTCAACGCCTCGGCCACCCAACTTTCGGCCGCCGCGCGGGAGCAACAGACCACGGTGACCAAGCAGATGGATTCCACCGAGCGGGTCAACCGGTCGGTGGGGGAGATTTCCAACGTCTCCGAGAGCCTGGTCGCCACCATGGAGCAGGTGGCCTCCATGTCCAACGAGACGGCGGAATTCGCCACCAGCGGCCAGGAGGGGCTGGAGCGGATGAAAAGCGCCATCGGCAACATGGAGGACGCCTCCAAGTCGATCTCCGGCAAGCTGGAAGTGATCAACGAAAAGGCCACCAGCATCACCTCGGTGGTGACCACCATCACCAAGGTGGCCGACCAGACCAACCTGCTGTCGCTGAACGCCGCCATCGAGGCGGAAAAGGCCGGGGAATACGGCCGGGGCTTCACCGTGGTGGCCCGGGAGATCCGCCGGCTGGCCGACCAGACCGCCGTGGCCACCCTGGACATCGAAAAAACGGTGCAGGACATGCAGACCGCCGTCTCCGCCGGCGTCATGGAGATGGACGCCTTCATCAAGGAAGTGCAGCACAGCGCCGAGGACGTGGCCCGGATCAGCGAGCAGCTCGACCGGATCATCGAGCAGGTCAAGGTGCTTTCCCCCAATTTCGACCAGGTGACCCATTCCATGCAGTCCCAGACCGGACGGGCCCGGGAGATCAGCCGGGCCGTGGGCCAGCTCACCGAGGAGATGACCCAGACGGCCGAGGGACTCAAGGAATCCTTCGAGGCCATCGAGCAGCTAAATGACGCCGCCCGCGGACTGCAAGACGAAGTCTCCCGGTTCAAGGTGGCCTGATGGGAACGGGAATGCGGATCGGGATCGTTCATCGGCGTGCGGAGGTCCGGCGTCGCCTTTCCCGCATGATCAGCCGTATTCCCGGCCATGACGTGGCCTGGTCCGCCGGGGAGGGGGAGGAGGCGGTCCGCCTGGCCGTCGCCGATCCGCCCGACCTGTTGCTGATGGAAGTGGGCCTGGACGGCGTGGCGCCCGCCTGCCGGCCACTGCTGGAACGGGTGGAAGCGCCGGTTCTCGCGGTAACGCCCTCGGTTCCGGGGCCGGCCCTCCTGGACGCCCTGCGAAGCGGCGTCCGGAATCTGTTGCCGGAGCCCCGCTCCGGCGCGGGCGGTCCCCATCCCCTGGAGGTGGAACGGCTGGCCCGGGCCTTTCGTCTGGCGACGGAACCGTCCGAGGAAGCCCCGCCGGGGCCGCCGCTGGTGGCCATCGGAGCTTCCACCGGGGGGCCTCCCGCCGTGGCCCGGGTCCTGGGCGCCCTCCCGCCGGGGTTCGCGCCCGCCGTGGTGGTGGCCCAGCACGTGGACCCGTCCTTTTCCGCCGGTCTCGTCTCTTGGCTGGACGGCCAGACCGCCCTGCCGGTGCTGCGGGCCCGTCCCGGCGACCGGCCCGCAGCCGGGACCGTCTACATCGCCGCGGCCGACGCCCATCTCTTTCTGACCCCGGAAGGCGTCTTTTCGGACCTGCCCAACGGTCTTGGCAACGCTTGCACTCCCTCGGTGGACCTGCTGTTCTGGAGCCTGGCCGGCGCGCCGGCCGGCGTGGCGGTGCTGCTCACCGGCATGGGCCGGGACGGGGCCGAGGGGCTGCTGAATCTCCGCCGGTCCGGCTGGCACACCATCGCCCAGGACGAGGATTCCAGCGCCGTCTACGGCATGCCCCGGGTGGCCCGGAACATGGGGGCCGCCGCCGAAGTGCTGGCCCTGGCCGGAATCGCCCCCGCCATCGTGGCCGCCGCCGCGCGGAGGATCGGATCGGCATGAACGACACCCCTCCGATGCTCACCCGCCACCGGATCACCGTGCTGCTGGTGGACGACCAGCGGATGGTGGCCGAGGCTGTGCGCCGAATGCTGGCCGGGGAAAAGGACATCGATTTCCATTATTGCCAAAACCCCACCCGGGCCATCAAGGAGGCCAACCGGATCGAGCCCACGGTCATTCTTCAGGACCTGGTGATGCCGGAGATCGACGGCCTGCGTTTGGTGCGCTACTTTCGAGCCAATCCGTCCACCCGGGAGGTGCCGCTCATCGTCCTTTCCAGCGAGGAAGAGGCCAAGACCAAGGCCGAAGCCTTCGCCCTGGGCGCCAACGACTACCTGGTGAAGCTGCCCAACCGGCTGGAGCTGGTGGCCCGCATCCGCTACCACTCCCGGGGCTACATCCACCGGCTGGAGCGCAACGAGGCCTACAACGCCCTGCTGGAAAGCCAGCGGCAGCTGGAAGTCCGCAACCGCTTCATCCGCAAGACCTTCGGAAGATATCTCTCCGACGACGTGGTGGACAGCCTGCTGGAGTCTCCGGAAGGTCTAAGGCTGGGCGGGGAAAAGCGGCGGGTCACCATCATGATGAGCGATCTGCGCGGCTTTTCCGGCATCGGCGAACGGCTGCCGGCGGAGCAGGTGGTCGGCATCATCAACATCTACCTGGAGGCGATGACCGAGATCATCCTGAAATACCAGGGCACCATCGACGAGTTCATCGGCGACGCCATTCTGGTGATCTTCGGCGCCCCGGTGCTTCGGGAGGACGACGCCCGTCGGGCCTGCGCCTGCGCCATCGAAATGCAGTTGGCCATGGAGGCGGTAAACCGACGAAACCGGAAGGCGGGCTATCCCGAGGTGGCCCAGGGCATCGGCATCAACACCGGCGATCTGGTGGTGGGCAATATCGGCTCGGAAAAGCGGTCCAAATACGGCGTGGTGGGCCGGAACGTCAACCTGACCTCCCGGATCGAATCCTACACCGTGGGCGGCCAGGTCCTGATCTCCGAAAGCACCCTGGAAGCCTGCGGCGACATTCTCATCACCGACGACCACTTTCCCATCCTTCCCAAAGGCTTCAAGGACCCGATCACGGTGTTCGAGCTGGGCGGCATCGGCGGCCGGCACAACCTCTTTCTGCCGGAGCGGGACACCCTGAAATGGGTGACGCCGTCTCCGCCCCTCGCCATCCGGTTTGGCATCCTGGAGGGAAAACACCTGGAGGACATGGGCCGGGCCGGACGGGTGACCCGGCTTTCGCCGCCCCAGACCCTGGAGATCGTGGCCGACTCCCCGGTGGAGCGGCACGACAATTTGCGCGTCCAGCTCCTGGACGGCGGGGGCGAACCGGTGGCCGACGAACTGTACGGGAAGGTGACCCGGGTGGAGGCCGGACCGCCCTGCCGGTTCCGCCTGAATCTCACCAGCGTTCCGCCGGCCGCGGAGACCTTTCTCCAACGCGTGGGCGCCGAAAGCGAGGAATCGTCATGAAGCTGACCTTCCTCGGCGTGGGATCGGCCCTGAGCGACGGTTCGGCCTACCATTCCAACATGCTGATCGAGACGAAAACCGGCCGGACGATTCTGCTGGACTGCGGCGGGGACATCCGATTTTCCCTGGCGGAGGCGGGCATCCCCGCCCAGGAAATCTGCAGCCGCATTCAGGCGCTGTACATCTCCCACCTGCACGCCGACCACGTGGGCGGGCTGGAATGGCTGGCCTTCGCCACCTATTTCAATCCCGCCTGCGAACGGCCGGAGCTGCTGGCGGTGAAAGAGGTGCTGGACCCGCTCTGGGACGGCACCCTGCGCGGCGGCCTGGGGCTGATCCGGGGAAAGCGCATGTCGCTTTCCGACTATTTCCGGGTGCGGCCGGTCGTCGAAGACGCCGCCCTCAACTGGGCGGAACTGCGTCTCACCCCGGTCCGGATGCCCCACGTCCGGGGGGACGGATGTCGCCACGACAGCTTCGGCCTGTTTCTGCGGGAGGGAAACGGGCCCACGGTCTTCATCTCCACCGACGCCCGGCTGGACCGCCGGCGGCTGGCGGCGGCCGACCGGCGGGCCTCGGTCATCTTCCACGACTGCGAAACCAGTCTCAACCATAGCGGGGTCCACGCCCACTACCGGGAATTGCGAACCCTTCCGGAGGCCCTCCGGGCCAAAATGTGGCTCTACCACTACGCCGAAACCGCCGGCGAAGACGCCCGGGCCGACGGCTTCGCGGGGTTTGTCCGAAAGGGGCAAATCTTCCGGTTCTGAAGCAATACCGTTCATTTAGCGGAATAATGGTAGGGGCGTATCGCATACGCCCCGGGTCAATCCGGCGCGATTGTCCATTTGAAATCCCAAAGTGAACGGCATTGGGTTCTGAAGAGGCTGTCGCGATCGCCGCCGCCCCGCCCCGCCGCTTGACAACGGCGCGTCCGTCGATACACTTGTTTCATCCGTTTGCGGAATGGTGAAGCGCGTCTGGACGATTTCCCTTTGAATCGCCGCGACGCCTTCCAAGACCTATTCACGCCAATCGTCAACCGCCGAGACATCATCCATGCCCCCTTCCGATTCCGCCCATTCCAAAAAAGCCCGGGTCCGCCGGCTGGTGGTGCTGCCCTTTCGCACCTCGCTGGCAATCGCCTTCAAAAGCATCCAGGCGCGGTTCATGCGGTCGCTCATCACCACCCTGAGCCTGGTGCTGGCCGTGGCCTTTCTGGGATACGTCAACGTGGGCAACAACCTGCTGGACGGTCTTTTGGCCACCGGCGATCCGGAACTCCGCGCCAAATTGGATCGGGCCGGATACGACCTGGCCCCCGGCCAGAACCAGGTGTCCGGAAGCCCCAAGCAACGGTGGATCGTCGCGCTGTCGCTTCTGGTCTGCGTGGCCGGCATCGTCAACGCCCAGCTCATGGCGGTGACCGAGCGATTCCGGGAGATCGGAACCATGAAATGTCTGGGGGCCCTGGACCGGTTCGTCCTGCGGCTGTTTTTGCTGGAGGCGGGAATGCAGGGATTGGTGGGCGCGGCGGCCGGCGCCCTGGTCGGGGCCGTCGCGGCGCTGCTCGCCGGCCTGCTCCGATTCGGAACGGTCTCCATTGCCGCCGCCCCTTGGAGCGCCATCGGCGAATCGGTCCTCTTCGCCGCGGCCATCGGCTGCGTCCTCAGCCTTCTGGGGGTCCTGTACCCGGCCATTTTGGCGGCAAGAATGCAGCCGGTGGAGGCGATGCGGACGGAGCATTAGGGGGAATTGATAATGGACAATTGAGAATTGAAAATGGGAGCGTAGGTTGGTTTAGCGGAGCGTAACCCAACATCTCCCGGGACAAAATTTTGGAGGCGTTTTTATGGCAAGGAACCTCGGGGCAAATTCCTCTGGACCACCATTCCGGAAATTTCGCCGAAAAATTTGATTCCGGTCGTTTATGTTGGGTTACGCTTCGCTAACCCAACAAAACCAAAACCAATTCCGGCGACCGGCCGTCGTTTCGCACGGAGAGGGCAACCGCAAGGGTTGCCCCTACGAAATGAATGAAGGGCGACGGCGTAGGGACGCCCTATTCAATTTCCCTTGAGGATTGTGCCATAAAACGGGATCTTGGGTTACGCTCCGCTAACCCAATCTACAATTTTTCTTCTTCCGACGCCTCAATTTCCCGCACAGGCAAACTCAACGTAAAAACTAAGGAAACGCCACCACAATGACCGAATCCGTCGCTCAATCGCATATCGTCCGCGTGGCGGGCGTGACCAAGTCGTTTAAAATGGGCAAAGTTGCCGTGCAGGCGCTCAAAGGCATCGACCTGGAGATTTCCGCCGGGGAATATCTGTCCATCATGGGGCCGTCGGGCTCCGGGAAGAGCACGCTGTTCAACATGATCGGCGGATTGGACAAGCCGTCCGGCGGGAAAGTGTACATCGACGAGGTGGACGTCGCCCAGCTCGACGCCTACGAGCTGGCGTGGCTGCGATGCCGCAAGATCGGCTACATTTTCCAGACCTTCAACCTGATCCCCGTGATGACCGCCCTGGAAAACGTGACGTTGCCCATGATCTTCGCCGGGATGAACGCCGACGAAGCCACGGAAAAGGGCATCCGCCTCCTGGAGCGGGTGGGGCTGGGCGACCGGTTTCGCCACAAGCCCTCGGAGCTTTCCGGCGGGCAGCAGCAGCGCACCGCCGTGGCCCGGGCCCTGGCCAACGATCCGGCCATCATCCTGGCCGACGAGCCCACCGGCAACCTGGACCTCTCCACCGGCGAGGAGATCATCAGCCTCCTGAAGCACTTGAGCGAAACCACCGAGGTCACCGTCATTTCGGCCACCCACGATTTCAAAATGCTCAACGTCTCGGACCGGGTGGTCTGGATTCGGGACGGCCGCATCGACAAGATTGAACACCGCGACGAGCTGTCCATTTCCGTGGGCCAGATCGACGCAAGAGGGTTCTGACCATGCTTTCCCCGACCCGATTTCTCCTGTTTTCGGTTTTCTGCTGGCTGGCCGCCGGACCGGCGGTCGCCGCGCCGTTTCCGGACGCCCTGGAATCCACCGTGCGGGAGATGGCCGCCTTCGGGGACCGAACCACCGGCTCCGCGGGGGCGGAGGAAACGGCCGAACGCATCCGGGAAACCTTCGAGACGCTGGGCCTGGAGGCGGTGGGGACGCAGCGTTTCGAGGTGGCGGTGCGCCGCCACGGCGGCAGCGCGATTCATCTGCCGGACCGTTCGGCGCCGGTTCCGATCCAGCCCATCCGGGGCAACGCGGTGACGCCGGGAACCATTTCCGCCGCCGGCGTTTCCGCCCCGCTGTTTTACGTGGGCGACGGCGACCTGTCCGATTTCAACGGCCGGCCCGTCGAGGGATCGATCCTGCTGATGGAGATGACCAGCGGGAAAAACTGGCTGCACGCCGCCAACCTGGGCGCGCGGGCCTTGATTTTCATCGACCGGGAGGAAACCGCCCGGGCCCGGTTCGCCGAAAAGCGCGAGCTGTCGCCCATCCAGTTTCCCCGTTTTTGGATGCCGCTGGCCGACGCCCGCGACGCCTTTGGCGACTTCGAATCGGTGGGCGCGGAACCGGTTCGCGACCGAATTCGGCTGACCTCCGACGTGCGATGGGACCGGGCCGAACCTGCCAACGTCTACGGCGTGATTCCCGGGGCCGATGAAACGCTGGCCGAAGAGCTGCTGATCGTGGAGGGATTTTACGACACCGGCGCCTGGGTGCTGGACCGGAACCCCGGCGCGGACCAGGCGCTCTCCGCTGCGGCGTTGCTGGACGTGGCACGGCATTTGACCGAAAATCCGCCCCGGCGCTCGGTGCTGCTGGCGGCCACGGCGGGCCACGCGGAAACCCTGGCCGGGCTGCGGGAGATGATCTGGGCGGTGCGATCCCGCCACAAGGACCTGCGGAACGAGGAACGGCGGCTGAAGGAACTGCGGAAGGAATCCCGGGACATGCTGGCGGCCCTGGAGGTCGCCCCGTCCGAAGCCGCCGGCGATCCGGAGGCCGGCGAACGGCTCCAAGCGGCGCTGTCGGACCAGATCAAGACCGAAGTGGACGACATCAGCCGGGAGCTGGTGCGGCTGCGCATGGGCCAGCGAGACGCGGCGGCGGAGGCCGAAATCGAGCGGCTGGCGGACCGGCGGCTGCGCTTGCGGCGGCTGGGCTGGCGCACCGCCCTGGACGAGCTGCCTCCCAAGGACCGGCAAGCGCTGCGGGAGCTGATTCCGGAGGCCCGGCGCGTCTACGAAACCCGGCTGGCCGACGCGGAACGGCAACTGCGGCTGCTGAAGGACGCCAAGGCGATCCGCTCCACGGTCAAGGCCCGGGAGCTGGCGGCCAGCGTCTCCCTGCACCTGTCCAGCCGCGGCGACGGGGTGGGCGCCTTCAACAACGGCTTCATGTACGCCCTCCGGGACCGGGTCAACCGGGTGGAGGATTTCAGCCGCATCGACGCGGTGCTGCGCGGCGCGGCGGAGCGTCTGGAAGACGGAGAGACGGCCCCCTTCCGGGACACGCTGCGCCCCTCGCCCTTGCGCTCCTGGGAGAGCTATTTCACCGACCGGCCGGCCCTGGGCGGCGAAGTGCCCTCCATGGCCGGCTATCTGGGCTTCACCCTGGCCACGGTCCAGGACGCCCGGGACGCCTGGGGCACGCCCTACGACCGGCCGGAGCGGGTCGATTTCGACTACGCCCGGCGGCAGACCCGCACCGTGCGGGAGCTGATCGACGCCCTGGCCCGGGCGCCCGAGCTGCGCACCGGCAGCCTGCCCCGCCACGGTTTTTCCGAGGTGGCGGGCCGGGCCAAGCTGTTGCGCCACGGAGAGTTGTTCGCCGATCAGGCGGCCCCGGGCGTCACCATTCTGGCCTTTCAGGGACCGGCCACCTATCACGTCATGACCGACAGCACCGGCCGGTTTCATCTGCGGGGGATGGCCACCAAAAAGCTGGTCTACGACAAGGTGATTCTGGAGGGCTACCGGTTCCGGCCCGACACCGGCGACGTGGTCTGGGCCATCGACAAGCCGGGGACGGGCAAGAACGCCTACCGGGTCAAAATGCAGCGCCACGTCATGGAAACCGATCTGATCATGTTCAACGCCAAGCAGACCACCATCTTCAACCTGCTGGAGCCGCGGACGTTTCGCCACATGACCAAACTCGACCTGATCGACGGGGCCCGGGAGGCGGAGCCCATGCGGTACTGGTACAGCCGCATCGACACCCGGGAGTCGATCATCGCCTCCATTTATCTGGAGCCGGGAACCCACCTGAAGGTGACCCATTCCGACACGGTGCTCCAGCGGAAAATGTTGCTGCTGAACGCCGACCCGGACCATCCCGAGGGAACCGGCTACCGGATCGACGACTGGCCGCTGATCACCAAAACCGACTACCGGGCGGCCCGGGACATGTGGGCCCTGCTGGGTCCGCGCATCCGAAATTTGGAATCCCACGGCATCCGGAACCCGCGCATCCGGGAGCTGATGGACGCGGGGACCGGCGCGCTGGAAACGGCCGAAGACGCCCTGGCCCGCCGGGAGTACGACATCTTCGCCCGGGCATCGGCCCGCTCCTGGGCCCTGGCCGCCCGGGTCTACAGCCACGTGGACGACACCCAGCGGGACGTGCTGTTCGGCGTGCTGTTCTACATCGCCCTCTTCGTCCCCTTCGCCTTCTGCGCCGAGCGGCTGCTGGTGGGCACCCGGAACATCCACAAGCGGATCGTCGCCTTTCTGGCGATCCTGCTGACGCTGATCCTGGTGGTGCGCCAGGTCCACCCGGCTTTCGAGCTGGCCTACAGCCCCACGGTGGTGATCCTGGCCTTTTTCATCATGGGCCTCTCGCTGCTGGTGACGCTGATCATCTTCTTCCGGTTCGAATCGGAAATGACCCTGCTGCAACGGCGGGCCCAGGAGATGCGGGCCGAGGAGATCAGCCGCTGGAAGGCGTTCGTCTCCGCCTTCTTCCTGGGCGTCAGCAACCTGCGCCGGCGGCGGCTGCGCACCGCCCTCACCTGCGCCACCCTGGTGGCGCTCACCTTCACGGTGATGAGCTTCACTTCGGTAAAATCGATCCGTCACCAGACCAAGCTGGCCTTTCAGCCCGAGGCCCCCTACCGGGGGCTGCTGATCAAAAACGTCAACTGGACCGACCTGCCGCCGGAATCCCTGGGCGTGATCGAAAACGATTTCGCGGGAGAAGGGATCGCCGCCCCCCGGGCCTGGCTGGAAGACCCGGACCGGACCCGGGCCGTGCCGGTGCCGATTTCCCGGGGCGAGCGACGATTCGAGGCCCGGGGCATGGTGGGCCTCTCGGCGGAGGAGCCCGAAGTGACCGGGCTGGACGCCGTGCTGAGCGGCGGCCGCTGGTTCGGGCCGGATGAACGGCGGGCCATTTTGCTGCCGGAACGGATCGCCCGGGAGCTGGGAATCGATCCCGCCAACCCCGACGGCGCGGAGGTGGAACTTTGGGGAATGCCGTTCCAGGTGACCGGCGTCTTTTCCGGCGCGGCCCTGGAGGCCCGAACCGACCTGGACGGCGAGCCGCTGACGCCGGCCACCTTTCCGTCCGAGGTGACCACCGAGATGACCGAGGTGGAAATGGAAGCCATGGAAAGCGGCGAGGACGTGATGGCTTTCCAGAGCCGCTACCAGCACATCGCGGCCGATTTGACGGTGATCGTGCCCTACGCCGGCCTGATGGCCCGGGGCGGCCATTTAAAGGGCGTGGCGCTGCGGCTGGCCGATCCCGGATCGGTGGAGGCCGAAGCCCGGCGGCTGGTGGACCGGTTCGGCCTGCCGCTGTTTTCCGGAGAGCGGGACGGGACATTTCTGTACGCCGCCAGCGACGCGATCCAGTACGGCGGCGTGCCCAACATCCTGATCCCGATTTTGATTTCGGTGCTCATCGTGCTGAACACGATGATCGGCAGCGTGTACGAGCGGAAGCGGGAGATCGGCATTTACACGTCGGTGGGGCTCGCCCCTTCCCACGTGGGCTTTCTGTTCATCGCGGAGGCCATGGCCTTCGGGGTGCTGAGCACGGTGCTGGGCTATCTGCTGGCCCAGGTGTCGGCCGGCGTGTTCGCGGGAACCGCGCTCTGGGAAGGGATCACGGTCAACTATTCCTCCCTGGCCGGGGTGGCCTCCATGCTGCTGGTGATGGCGGTGGTGCTGGTGTCGGCCATCTATCCGTCCCGGGTGGCGGCGGAGATCGCCATTCCGGACGTGAACCGCTCCTGGTCTCTGCCCAAGGTGGACGAAAACCGGATCGACCTGACCCTGCCATTTTTGATCACCCGGGGCGAGCACGACAGCGTGGCCGGGTATGTGCTGGCCTATCTGGAAAGCCACAAGGACGTTTCCCACGGCCTGTTTTCCACCGACGACATCGTCGTCCACGAAGCCTGCGGCGAGCCGGAAGGGCCGACCCTGTGCGACGCCGACGCGGAGGGATACGCGCCCTGCATGAAATTGTCCGGAAGAATCTGGCTGGCGCCGTTCGACTTCGGCATCATGCAGCAGGTGCAAATTCACTTCTGCCCGTCGGCGGACAACCCCGGCTTTCTGGAAATCCGGATGCGGCTGGAACGGGAGACGGGAGAGGCCAACGCCTGGAAGCGGGCGAACAAGTCGTTTTTGAACGCGTTTCGGAAGCAATTGTTGATTTGGCGGTCGCTGGACGAAGAGGGGCGGGGGGAGCATGCGGTGCGGTTGGCTGTGACTGTTTAAATGGCGCCCGTTTTTCGCTTGGAATTTGATCAGAATAAAAAAAAGGATTTTTGTGAATGGCGGTAAACAGGGACAAGCCCGATCGCTGGAAACAGGACATTGCAATGTCGGTGGACATGTACAACGCTTGGTTTATACACTTTGCTCCGGAAGCCTACCGGACGACGCGAAGTAAAACGATTAAGACAGTCGAGGCGACTCTGGAAGCAACCCAAAATTTAACGAATGTCGGAGTGGAGCAGTTGAAGGCGAACCCTTGGTCGCTATCCGCCTTGCGGATGTCCACTTGCCCGCCGTTGGCCGTGGATCGTTTAATCGGTCTTGCCGGAGTTTCGGGAAACCTTGTAAAGACAATGGAAAAGATCAATCGGTTGCCTCCCCGCATGTCGAAGTCCGAGTTGGATGGCGACCTTGAAAAAATCCGGAGAATCTTCGAAAAGATGGCCGATCCGGATATCTTTGTGTGGCTTGGACAGTCCAAAACTCCTTCCAGACAAGAATTATATCGCGCCGCAACGATCGTGGCGGATCGGCTGTGCGGGGCGGTGGCAAATCCGATCATCCGCAACGCGCAGGAAAAACGACAGCTATCTGCGATGGACGAATGGTTGACCAACTCTGGCTATCGGAATTTGCCACCGGGCGAAGGAATGAAATACAACGAAATGGAACCTGGAACTTTTTCATTCCGCCTGAACGTGCCGGTCGAGCAGGAAGGTACGGGCAAGGCGATTAATATTCCCGTGGATGCGGTCGTTATGCCCAAAGCCGCGAAGCCGGGTTCATTTCCGCTCCTGATCGAGGCCAAATCGGCGGGAGACTTTGCGAACGTCAACAAACGCCGCAAGGAAGAAGCGGCAAAAATGAGTCAGTTGCGGCGAACCCATGGCGCGGAAGTCCGTTTCGTTCTTTTCCTTTGCGGATATTTTGATAGCGGTTATCTCGGTTACGAGGCGGCGGAAGGCATCGATTGGGTGTGGGAACATCGCATCGATGATTTTAGGGAATTTGGATTGTAGATGGAAAAACCAGTAATCCATGAATTCGAAGCCCGTCGGCTGTTTCTCCAGAGAAAGTTAGACGCTCAAAAAAAAGCCGCCGAGCGGAATCGAATGGGGCAATTTGCAACACCTCAAAGGCTATCGTTGGATATTCTACGCTATGCCAAAGAACAACTTGGCGAAAAAGGAAAATTGCGTTTCCTCGATCCTGCGATCGGAACGGGATCGTTCTATTCGGCCCTGCTCGGCGTCTTCCCGAAGCAATCGATCGAGGCGGCGGTTGGATACGAAATTGATCCCCATTACGGTTCTCCCGCCGGCGGATTATGGCGCGAAACGGGACTGGATATCCGTCTTGAGGACTTCACAAAAGCCGAAGCGCCGAAAAAAGGCGGGAAGTTCGATCTTCTAATTTGCAATCCGCCTTACGTCCGCCACCACCACATACCCAGCCAAGAAAAACGTCGTTTGAAGTTGCGCACAATTGATTCCTGCGGAGTCGAAATCGGGGGGTTGGCCGGATTGTATTGCTATTTTCTCTGTTTGAGTCATGCGTGGTTGAGGGATGGCGGGCTTGCCGGATGGCTAATACCCAGCGAATTCATGGACGTGAATTATGGCGTCGCGGTGAAGCGGTACCTTCTGGAAAAGGTGAGGCTGTTACATATCCACCGTTTTGACCCGAACGATGTTCAGTTCGGCGATGCCCTCGTTTCGTCCACCGTAGTATGGTTCCGCAAAGAGCCAACTAATAAGGGGCATAAGATTCGGTTTACCCATGGCGGTTCCCTGCTAAAGCCCGCGATGGATCGGTCCTTGCCGGTCGAGATCTTGCGTCACGATCCAAAGTGGACACAGTATCCCATGCGGGAAAGCCATGCGGCCGAGGATCAAGCGGTTTTGGCCGATTTCTTCGAGATTAAGCGTGGCCTGGCAACCGGAAACAACAGTTTTTTCATCCTGCCAATCGATGAGATCGAACAACGCAAGCTCCCGATGGAGGCGTTCAAGCCGATACTGCCGAGTCCGCGATATATCCCGGACGACGAAATTCAAGCCGACGAGAATGGAAATCCTTTTTTGGAGCGAAAACTGTTCCTGCTGAATGCTCCATGGACGGAAAAGGAGATCGAAGAGCGTTATCCCACACTAAGACGATATCTTGAGGAAGGGAAAGCGGAGGGTGTTGCGAAAGGCTATTTATGCCAACATCGAAAGCGTTGGTATGCGCAGGAAAACCGCCCTCCGGCACCGTTTGTCTGCACTTATCTCGGAAGAAAAAGCAATAAAAACGGTCGGCATTTCCGGTTTATTCTGAACAATTCCCAAGCGACAGCCGCGAATGTCTATTTAATGCTTTATCCGAAGCCGGCGGCTGAACGCGCTATGCGGGAAAAACCGGGGCTTAACCGCCAGATTTGGAAACTTCTAAACCAGATACAACCACAGACATTGCTGGGTGAAGGCAGGGTCTACGGCGGCGGACTCCATAAACTAGAGCCGAGGGAACTCGGAAATGTACCTGCCGGGTCTATATCCGATTTGTTGCCAAGCCCAAAATCGCCGAAAAAATCAAAACAACTGGATATGTTCTCCGAATTCTGTCCGCAAAGATAAACCGCTACCAATCGAACGGTCCAACATTCCAAAACCGCTTCAATTCTCGAAGGGAAACCCCAACTTTATGCGACAACTCGCCTTGAAATTATCGACCGCCTGCAAAAAGGAGTTGGAGGAACTGGGCGACGACTCGATTTCTGGCAATGGGGTCAAATAGGCGTAAAGCCGCTGGCAAACCGGGAACCCCATCCTCCCGCATTCCTCGCTCCCCTTCCCAAAAAGTATTCCTCTTCACAAATCACCTCCCAAAAAATTCCAACCGGAACCCCTCGCAAATTTTTTGGAAAAAGTATTGACCGACGGTCGGTCAATATGTATATTCCCCTCCGAAACAACGGGAAACCGGTGGCGACCGGCCGAAACGTCCAAGGGAATCGAGGCCCATCCAACCGCCGCCAGGGACGGATTTTCCCCGCCGGGTCCGAAAACGAATTATTCCGGCGCGCCCAAAACCGATCCCCTGGGAACGGACCCGAAACCCGACGACAACCTGAAAGGAAGAAAATGGCGAGAACCGTAAAAAAACCGGACGAGCGACGGGAAGAGATCATCCGGGCCGCGCGGGAACTCTTTGGTTCCAAGGAGTACGACAAGGCGACCATGGCGGAGCTGATGAAAACCCTCAACATCGCCAAGGGGACCATCTACCACTACTTCCCCTCCAAGGAGGCCCTGCTGGAAGCCGTGGTGGAAAACCTCATCGACGAGGAACTGGCCAAAAAGGAAGCCCTGGTCGAGGAATGCCGCCGCCAAAGCCTCGACGCCGTCCAAACCATCCGGAAACTCTCCACCGAAGACCGAATGGCGGAGGAACACGAAGACATCCTCGAAGCGCTCCATCAGCCCGGAAACGTAGTGGTCCACGCCCGGCAGCTCGGCCGATACCTCGTCCAGCTCGCTCCGATTTACGCGGCGGTGATCCAGGACGGCTGCGACCAGGGCCTGTTCCAGACCGAGCATCCGCTGGAATGCGCCGAATTCCTCCTGGCGGGCATCCAGTTTTTAACCGACGTGGGATTCTATCCCTGGAAAAACGAGGAAATCGCCCGCCGCATGGCGGCCTTCCCCTCCCTGTTGGAAGCCCTGTTGAGCGCGCCCGAAGGCTCCTTCGACTTTCTTGTGGAATAAAAAACACCCAACCGGGCCAAACGCCCAATCCAAAGCAGGCAGAAAAATAAATGCAACCCCAAAGAATCAAACCCGGAATTTCCCTTCTCCCTCCATCGCCGCGACGATCGCCGATCGGTTCGCGACTTGCGCCGCCCTTTCTTGGAAACGCGCCGCGCCGATGGGACTCCTTGCCCTGTTCATCGCCTTTTCTCCGTCCGCCCCGGCGGAAGCCCAAGAAGGCTGGAGAAGCGGATGGTTTGGAGACATCCGGATCGGCGGCGGGATGGTCGCCGGCCGGCCTTCCGGGCTGGACGTTTGAGACGACGACGAACGGCGGGACCGTCTGACCGGCGAAGGCGACCGGGTGTCCCAAGGCTTCCCGCTGATCGGCGGCGAAATCGGCTACGGTTTTGCCCAAAGGGGGACCAAGGTTTCGGCCGGAGGCGGAATGGAGGACCCCTGGCATGTTTCCGTGGGTCAGAAAGTGGACGGCTGGGGCCTGATCTCGCTCCGGGGGCTCTACGAAGAAACCGAGGTTTGGGAAAACCCGTACCGGATTGGCGTGGACCGCCAGGAAACCGACGCCGAATCCTTCGGCTGGGGGCTGGAGTGGGAAAACGTCCGGAACACCGATCTCACGGTCTATTCCCAACGAATGGAGGTGGATGTGGACCAGGATCGGATCGGCGCCATCGAACCGGAGCTGCGGCGGGACGGCGCGGACACCACCCTGGGAATCCGCTATCCATGGAACCTGGGCGCGGGAGGCGTTCTGACCGGCGGCGTCGAATACACCCACATCGACCGGGACGGCGAGGCCAACTCCGCCAGCGGCTAGGGCGCGGAGCTGAACCATCGGTTTGAGTGGCGAAGATGGTCGTTCATCACCGGCCTGGAATTCGTGGCGAAGGAATTCGACGAAACCCACCCGGTGTTCAACGAAACCCGACGGGAGGCGACCTTCACCGCATCCGAAACCGTTTCGTTCGCGGAGCCCTGGGGCTTGCGAAACACCCGTTGTTTCGCCTTCGCCGGGTATTCGGAAACCGCCTCGGACATCTCCTTCTTCGAGCGTTCCGCCACCATTCTCGGCGCCGGCGTCGGCTACCAGTTTTAGGCGCGGCGGGGATTTTCCCCGGCCGCTTTCACCTTCCCATCCGGGCGCTCACCCCGGATGGGAAGAAAAATAAAATGAACGTCAATCCCAATGCCGTTCATCTTTGGATTCCA
>JBKHDD010000048.1:0-27514 GCA_046541515.1 Desulfococcaceae bacterium | reverse complement strand
ATCGACCGTCCGGCGGAATTTGAGCAGAGGCGGCCTATTCATAAGCCAACTACCTATCAAAAGGAGGAGAGGGGCGCAACAAATTCAAACATTCCAAAAGCTATGTCTTTTTTACTTGTCCCTCGACCGCCCGCTTCACCACCGTCGCCGTTGAAAGGCGGCGGCGGATATGATAGGAAAAAGGTTTCCCGCCCATGAGATGGCTTACCCCGACCGCGACTTTTCACGCGGGACCCTTCACGAGGTGAAAAATGGAATCCAAGCCCGCCCATATCGAAACCCTGGCACTTCACGCCGGTCATGCCCCGGACGCCGAAACCCTGTCCCGGGCCGTTCCCATTTATCAGACCACCAGCTACGTGTTCAAAGACACCGGCCACGCCGCCGATCTGTTCGCGTTGCGGGACGCCGGCTACATCTATTCCCGGATCATGAACCCGACCACGGACGCGCTGGAACGCCGGCTGGCGGCCATCCACGACGGCGCGGCGGCGCTGTGCACCGCGTCGGGCATGTCGGCCATTTTTTACGCCGCGGCCGCCGTCGCCAAGGCCGGGCAGAACATCGTTTCCGGCTCCAATCTGTACGGCGGCACCCGGATGTTGTTCGAAAACACGCTTCGCCGGTTCGACATCGAGGTCCGCTTCGTGGATTCCTCGGACCCGGCCAATTTCGAACGGGCCATGGACGAAAACACGCGGATGCTCTTCACCGAAAGCATCGGCAATCCCCGCTGCAACGTGGACGATCTGGCCGCCGTCGCCGAGGTGGCCCATCGGGGCGGCGTGCCCTTCGTGGTGGACAACACCGTCTCCGCGCCGCCCATCTCCAATCCGTTCGACTACGGCTGCGACATCGCGGTCTACTCCCTCACCAAAATCATCGGCGGCCACGGCAACAGCATCGGCGGCGCGGTGGTGGAATCGGGGAATTTCGACTGGACCGTGGGCGGAAAGTTTCCGGAAATCACCGAACCGGACCCCAGCTATCACGGCATGAACTTTTGGGACGCCCTGTGCACGCTGGAAGGCGCCCCCTGCACCGCCTTCTGCACCAAGCTGCGGACGGGCCTCATGCGCGACATTGGCGCGGCCCTGGCGCCCATGAACAGCTTTTTGATCCTCCAGGGGATGGAGACGCTCCCCATGCGGGCCAAGGCCCACTGCGAAAACGCCCAGCGGGTCGCCGAGTTTCTCCAGGCCCACCCGATGGTTTCCTGGGTCAATTACGCCGGGCTGCCGGACCATCCGGACCACGAACGGGCCAAGCAATATTTCCCCATGGGACCGGGCGCGGTGTTTGGCTTCGGCGTGGAGGGCGGGCTGGAGACCGGGCGGAAGTTCATCGAATCGGTGAAGCTCTGCTCCCACTTGGCCAACATCCTGGACGCCAAGACCCTGGTGATTCATCCCGCCAGCACCACCCACAGCCAGTTGAACGCGGAACAGCTTCAGGCGGCCGGGGTCGCCCCGGAAATGGTCCGGATTTCCGTGGGCATAGAACACCCCGACGACATCATCGCCGACCTGGACCAGGCGCTGGCGGCGGCGCGAAGCTAAACGAACCGGGTTCGGACGCCGGGGATTTCCCCCTGCGCGGCGTCCCGTCCAAGCGGGTCGAAATTTTGGGAGAAGGAGCACGCGGGTGATTCGTTTTTGGACGACCTTTTTTGCGGGCCTGTTTCTGGCCTTGGGGTGGATGGGAACGACGCCGGTTCTGGCTGACCAGGCCGCCTGGATTTCCCGGGACGATGCGGAACGGGCCGCCCGCCGCATCGAGAACGCTTCCACGATCCGGAAGTTTTGCGCCCCCTGCGGCGACAACGAATGGACGACGGTTCCCGTCCGCCGAGTGGAAGTCCGGAATCCATCCGGCGACCATCACGAAGTGGCGGTGAACGGGGAAGGGATGGACCTGGCCTACACCTATCTCTCGGAAAACGGCCGCTGGCGGAATTTGGCCCTCGCCATGGGCCTGGAGGTTTCCGGCGTCCCTGAATTTTTGGCGACGGAGGGAGACAGCCCCGGCCCGACCCCCCGTCCGGAAGGCAAAAACCACCCGCTGGACCGCGAGCTGGACGCCTGCCTGACCCTGGACCCGTCCACCGCCGGGATGATCAATTGCCTGAATCTGGCCTACGAAAAATGGGACGCGGAGTTGAATCGCGTTTACCAAGAGCTGCGCCGGACTCTGGACCCGGAAGGCCGGAAGGCCCTTCAAGGCGCCCAGCGGACATGGATGGCTTACCGGGACGCGGAATTCGGGCTGATGGAACGGATCTACGGCCCGGGCGACGGGAGCCTGGCCCGGGTGGAGGCGGCCGCCAATCGGGTGGAATTCATCCGAACGCGGGTTTTGGCGCTGTCGGGCTACTTGGAATAACCGGTTTTTCGGAGTCCTGGGGCCGTAAACACTTCAGCAAAAGTCCTCTGAATCACTGAATTTCATTTGTAAACTTTAGGAGTTGGACACATGAAAATGCTACTGATGGCCTGCGGAGGCGATCCCGAAATCCTCTGGAACGCCTTTCGATTGGGCAATTTGATGCTGGAAAAAATGGAGGACGTTTCCATTTTCCTGAATGGCCCGGCGGTCAATTACGCCTCGTTGTCTTCCGAACAGTTTCCACTGAAGGAGTTGGCCAAAGTATTCACCCTTTCGGAAGGCGTATTGCTGGCCTGAGGCAAGCTCCTGGACCTCCACGGCGTGGAGGAAAGTTTTCACCAACGTTCGACCCAAAATGAATTGTACCGCCTCGTCGCGGAAAGCGATCGAATTCTTTCCTTTTAAATTTATGGACCGAGACCGGAACGAAATTTGGGAAGCGAACATTCCGGTCCATCGGCTTCCTGTATTTTTTCCCACGGAGACTTTTGAATGACCATTGAAACCATCATCATCGAAATGGCCCGGGCGGCCCGAAAAGCCGCCGTCCATCTGGCGCGGCGCTCCACCGGCGAAAAAAACGCCGTGCTGCGGAACATCGCCGACCGGCTGGAGGCCGAAGCACCGAAAATCCAGGCGGAAAACGCCAAAGATCTGAAATACGGCGAGGAAAAGGGCCTTTCCGCCGCCATGATCGACCGGCTCCGCATTTCCGACGCCACCATCGCGAGCATGGCCCTGGGTCTGCGGGAGGTGGCCGAGCTGGAAGACCCGGTCGGCGCCATCACCAAAACCTGGACCCGGCCCAACGGCCTTCAGGTGTCCCGGATGCGGATTCCCCTGGGCGTGGTCGGCATCATCTACGAATCCCGACCCAACGTCACCATCGACGCCGCCGGGCTCTGCTTCAAGGCCGGCAACGCCGTGATCCTCCGGGGCGGGTCGGAGGCGATCCACTCCAACCAGGCCCTGGCCAAGGTGGTTTCCGAGGCGCTGCGGGAAGCCGGAATGCCCGAGGCGGCGGTGCAGGTGGTGCCGGTGCGGGACCGGGAGGCGGTCAACATCCTGCTCCGGCAGGAGGCGTTCATCGACCTGATCATCCCCCGGGGCGGGGAAGGGCTGATCCGATTCGTGGCCCAAAATTCCCGGATTCCGGTGCTCAAGCACTACAAAGGCGTTTGCCACGTCTACGTGGACGGCGGCGCGGACCTCGACATGGCCGTTGAAATTGCTTATAATTCCAAGGTACAGCGTCCCGGCGTCTGCAACGCGATGGAGACCCTGCTGGTACACAAGGACGAGGCCCCGGCATTTCTGGAAAAAATGGCGACCCGGTTTCAGGCCGACGGGGTGGAAATCCGGGGATGCCCGGAAACCTGTCGGCTGCTTCCTTCGGCGCGCCCGGCGGAGGAGGCCGACTGGCCCGCCGAGTTTCTGGACCTGATTCTGGCGGTAAAGGTGGTCGATTCCATGGACGAGGCGGTGGACCACATCACCCGGTACAGCTCCGCCCACACCGAGTCCATCGTCACGTCGGATTACGGCCGGGCCCGTCGGTTCGTCCGGGAGATCGATTCGTCCGCGGTCATGGTCAACGCGTCCACCCGTTTCAACGACGGCGGCCAACTTGGCCTGGGCGCGGAAATCGGGATCAGCACGTCCAAGCTCCACGCTTTCGGGCCCATGGGCATCGAGGAGCTGACCACCACCAAATTCGTCGTCATGGGCGACGGACAGATTCGGGAAAGCTGAGGCGGTCCCCGCCGGAAAACCGGTTTTCGGCGGCCGACCGATGACAAACTTTTTGAGGAGGCGAAACCCCCTGAATGATAGCCGATGTCACGCTGGATCAATATGTGGAATATGCGCTGGGCAAAAAGTCTTTCGGCGTCGTGGTGCTCGACGTTCGAGAGTTGACGTCCATCGCCGATCATTTCATTATTTGCAGCGGCCGCTCCAGCCGCCAGGTGTCCGCCATCGCTGAACACATCCACGTCGAGTTGAAAAAAGCGGGCAAACGCCCGCTGGGCGTGGACGGCGTCAAGGAAGGCCAATGGGCGGTGCTCGACTACGGCGACGTGGTCATTCACGTCTTTTACGATTCGGTGCGCCGATTTTACGATCTGGAGGGCCTCTGGGCCGACGCCGCGCGGGTGAAGCCGCCCAGCCTCGTGGCCCACGAACAGGCCCTGGAAATGGCTTCCGCCCTGGAAGACGCCGAGGAATGGGAAGAAGATGAACTCTAAGCGGCCCGTCATGTTGATGATTTTGGACGGCTGGGGAAACAGCGCGGTCCAGGAGGGCAACGCGGTGGCCCAGGCCGATCCCCCCTTCCTCCGCCGCCTATCCGAGGAATATCCGACCACTCGCCTCCTCTGCTCCGGAGAGGCGGTGGGGCTGCCCCCCGGCGTGATGGGCAATTCCGAGGTGGGCCATCTCAACATCGGCGCCGGCCGGATCGTCCACCAAGACCTGATGCGGATCAACAAGGCCATCGAGGACGGCAGCCTGTGGAAGAATCCGACCCTGACCGACCTGATGGACCGGGTGATTCAGGCCGGAAGCACGCTGCACCTGGCGGGCCTCGTCTCGGACGGCGGCGTGCACAGCGATCTGGATCACCTGCTGGCCCTGCTGGAAATGGCCAAGGAACGGGGCGTCCCCCGGACGGCCGTCCACGCGATCACCGACGGCCGGGACACTTCGCCGACCAGCGGCGTCCAGTTCGTGAAAACCGTTGTCGAATGGATTCGGTCTCACCAATACGGCGAAATCGCCACGATCTGCGGCCGGTATTTCGCCATGGACCGGGACCAGCGATGGGACCGCACCGAGCGGGCCTACCGGTTGCTGACCCGGGGCGAGGGCCGGCCCGAAACCAACCCGGTGACCGCCGTGCGGGACGCCTACGAGCGGGGAGAGACCGACGAATTCATCCCGCCGGTGGCGATGACGGACGAAAGCGGCTCGCCGTTGGCCCGGGTGAAGAAGGGGGACGGTTTTTTCTTCTTCAATTTCCGGGCGGATCGGGCCCGCCAACTCGCCCGGGCCTTCACCGAGGCGAGTTTCGCCGAATTTGACCGGGGAGAACGGATTCCCCTGACCGGCTTCGCGACCATGACCCGTTACGACGCGGCGTTCGATTTGCCCGCCGCCTTTCCCCCGGTCCAGCTGAAAGGCATTTTGGGCGAAGTGGTCGCCAAGGCCGGGAAGCGGCAGCTTCGGATCGCGGAAACGGAAAAATACGCCCACGTCACCTATTTCTTCAACGGCGGGGAGGAGACGCCCTTTCCGGGGGAGGAAAGGGTGTTGATTCCCTCGCCCCGCGAGGTGGCCACCTACGACGCCAAGCCGGAAATGAGCGCCCCGGAGGTGACCGAGGCGGTGCTGGAGCGGCTTTCCCAAGACCGTTTCGATCTGATCGTGTTGAACTTCGCCAACATGGACATGGTGGGCCACACCGGCGACATCGAAGCGGCGGTGGCCGCCTGCAAAACGGTGGACCGGTGCGCGGAGCGGATCGTGGGCGAGGTGCTCAAGCGGGGCGGGGCGGTGGCCGTGACGTCGGACCATGGCAACGCCGAAATGATGCGAGACGCCGCGGGAAACGTTCACACGGCCCACACCCTGAATCCGGCGCCCTTCATCCTGGTGGACGACGACCGGAAATCGGCCCGGCTGGCCGAGGGCAAACTCGGCGATATCGCGCCGACGCTGCTGGAGTTGATGGGCGTCGCGCAACCCGATGAAATGACCGGGCGGTCGTTGTTGAACGGCCAATCTTCATCCAAAGGTCCCCGGAAGGAGGAATCATGAGCGACGAAGCCAATCCGATGGACATGATCACCGACTACCTGACCGGTCGGGAAATCCCCGACACCGGCGCGGAAGCCAACCGCCAGGCGGTGGAAAGGTATCTGGTGGAGGAAAAAGGCTACGCGCCGGAGGAGATCGAGGTGGACGTGCCCATCGAAATCGGCGTTTCCGGAGAGGCGTACCGCTCTGTGATCGATCTGATCGTGACCGCCGAGGGGCGGCGGTTCGTCGGGATCAAATGCGCGGCGGCCTCTCTGGCTTCCTGGGAGCGGGAAATCGTGGCCGCCTGCCGCCTGCTGGAAGACCCGATGATTCCCTACGCCATGGTCTCCGACGGCAAAACCGCCCGATTAATCGACACGGCCACCGGTCGCCTGATCGGGGAAGGACTCGCGGCCATTCCCAGCCGCACCGAAGCGGCCGAACAATTGCCGGGCCTGGCGCCGACCCTGTTCCCGGAGGAAAAGCGAGAGCGGGAGGGGATCATCTTCCGATCCTATGATTCCATGAATGTGAATCGGAGGGTGTGAGGCGGAAAACTTTCCATTAAAAAGTGGATTTTTGGCCAATACGATCTGTAAACGGACAGCGAAATGGCAAACCATGGAAATCGCGTATTCCGTCAATGCGGTTCCAATCCGCCTCACGTTTGAAAGATGGTATCACATTACGGAAAACCATGACGACTTGGCCAGCTATTTTCATGAAGTACTGGATACCATCGAAAACCCTCATTTCGTCATTCAAGGAAACCAGGGAACCCTGAAAGCGACCAAAAATATTGGGAAAAAGAAATGGCTGGTGGTAGTTTACAGAGAAATTTCCATGGATGACGGCTTTATCATCACTTCGTATTTTCTTCCCGGCAAACCGAAAGGGAAAATGATATGGAAGGTTTAGCGGAAGACAGCGCCAATGGTTTTATCGATAAATGTGTTGTTTTGGCAACGGACGTTCTCAAAATGCCCGCCAACCAGTTATGGATCGATTATGACAGAGAGGCGGATGTTCTTTATATGAGTTTTCGGAAACCACAGAGAGCTACGGAAACCGTTGAGTTGGAAGAAGATATGCTTTTGCGTAAGGATGGCGAAAAAATTGTTGGGCTTACCATCCTGAACGCCAGCAGCCGGGAAAAAGTTTAAAACGTGGATTTTCTTGAATTCTTGGGATGAATTTTCTGCAGGCACGAAGAAAACCCGGAAGCCCGGTTCTGGTTTGCTGAACATGCCGAATCAAAAGTTGGTAGCCTATCCGAATGAATACCTCCTTCCTTTTTTCCGTCATCGACTACACTCAAAAGGAATTTCATGCCCGCATTCTCCATTCTTGAAAAACTGTCCAAAAACTCCGTCCTCGGCGACGGCGGCGCGATTTTTGAGCTGGAACGGCGCGGATACGTCAGCGCCGGCCCCTTTACGCCCCAGGCCGTCCTGGAGCATCCCGAGGCGGTCAAGCAAATGCAGACCGAATTCGCGCGGGCCGGGGCCGAGGTCATCCAGGCGCTGACCTATTACGCCCACGAGGAGAAACTCAAGGCCGTGGGATTCACCTCCGCCCTGAAGTCGATCAACGCCCAGGCGGTCAAAATCGCCCGAGAAGTGGCCGACGCCTACGGCGCCGGGGTGGCCGGAAACCTCTGCAACACCTGGGCGTACGATCCCAAAGACGCCGACTCCCATGCCGAAACCCGGCGGCAGTTTGAAAGGCAGATCGAATACCAAAACCCCGAGGGCGTGGATTTTTTCATCGCCGAAACCATTGAATACCTGGGCGAGGCCGAAATCGCGTTGGAAGCGATCCGCGCTTCCGGTCTCCCCTCCATGATCACCCTGGGTTTCAAAAACACCGACCGCACCTTGGACGGCGTCCCGCTGGAAGACGCATTCCAGCGGCTGGAGGACCAGGGCGCGGACATCGTCGGCATCAACTGCTTCCGGGACCCGGAACGAATGCTGCCCTTGGTCCAGCGGACCCGAAGCGCAGTTTCCTGCTTCGTCGCCGCGCAACCCGCGGCCTACCGTTGCTCGGATGAAAAACCCTACTTTCAAGTCCAAGAACTGGAGGAAGGACGCCCGGCCTTTCCGCTGGAGCTGGACCCGTTCGTCCTGACCCGGGGGGAAATGGGCGACTATGCCGTGCGCGCCCGGAAAATCGGCGTGAATTACATCGGCTCCTGCTGCGGTTCCGCGCCCCATCACATCCGCGCCATGGCGGAAGCCCTGGGTCGAACCGTTCCGGCCAGCGAGTATTCGCCCCAATTGGAAAAACACGCCATCATCGGAGATGAATCCCATGTCCGGGAAAAGGACGCCCGCATTCTTTGCGAGCAAAAATACGGCAAGGCACACTGCCACTTTTTAGACAAGAATTGACGGTCGCTCCGCGATCCGGGCTTTTTTCCTTTTTCCCGGCGTTTGTTCAACGGCGTTTTTCCGCCGGATTTGGAACCGGAATCCGTTACGGAAGAAGAGGATTTTTCCCATGAAACCACTGTTCCGCCTTTGGTCCGTTTTTCTTTTTTTGCCGCTGCTTATTGGGTCCGGACGCGCCTTGGCCGGCTCCATCGCCGCGGTCACCGAGGAAATGCCGCCCTTCAACCATACGGAAAACGGCAAGGTGACCGGGATGGCCACCGAGGTGGTTCGTGAGGCGCTGGACCGAAGCGATTTGCCCGCCACATTCCTGGTCTATCCCTGGAAGCGGGCCTACCAAATCGCCCTCCGCCAACCCAATGTGCTCATCTATTCCATCGGCCGGAATCCCGACCGGGAAAAGCAGTTCCAATGGGTCGGCGTCATCGCTCCAGTGAATATGTATTTTTTCAAGCTCCGGGACCGGGACCAAATCCAGCTTGAATCCGTGGCCGACGCCAAACAGTACAAAATTGGAGCGGTTTCTGGCGATTATACTCTTAATTTCCTTCGCGCCCAGGGATTTCCGGAGGCCGGCCTGGACGTGACCGGAGCCTTCAACCTGAATTTTCGAAAGCTGTTCGAGCGCCGGGTGGATTTGGTGCTGGTGGATGAATTGACGGCCGCCTCGTTGATCCGGTCCGAAGCCGCCATGGGACGGCCGTACCGCATGGACAAACTGGAACGGGCGTTGTTCGTGGCGGAACTCTCCACCGGCATGTACATGGCCTTCAGCCTGGGCACCCCGGCGGAAACCGTGGAAAAAACCCGGACGGCCCTGGAATCCCTAAAAAAAGACGGGACCTACCAGGCGATCCTGGACCGCTACCGGGCCGGGAGGTAATGCTCTCTTCGCCGGAAAATGGCTCCGACCATGCCCGATGTCCTGCTGATTCAACCCCCTATCCGAGATTTCTACCGCACCGCCAAGCGAACCATTCCCTACGGCCTGGGCCTGATCGCGGATTCGCTTCTCCAGGACGGGATTTCCGCGGAAATCCTGGACGCCCTGGCCACGCGGAAAATTCGAACGCTGCCAACGCCGCCGGAATTTGATCCCGTGGCGCCCTTTTACGAAAAAGCGGATCGCTCTCCCTTCGGCCTTTTTCACGGATACCGCCATTACGGCTACGCCTTTTCCCACATCGAGGCCCTGGCCCGCCGGTCCGGGGCCTTCCTCGTTGGGATTTCCTCCCTCTTTACCCCCTATTGGGAAGAGGCGGAGGAAACCTCCCGAGCGGTCCGACGCGCCCTTCCCAACGCCTGGATCGTTGCGGGCGGCCACCATCCCACCGCGCTGCCGGAAGCCGTGTTGGCCTCCGAGGCGGTGGATTTCATCATTCGGGGAGAAGGGGAGGCGGCGCTGCCGGCGTTGGTTCGCGCGCTGCAACGCGGGGAAAGTCCGGAACATGTCCCGGGAATCGGTTTCCGAAAAGGGGAGGGGACTTTTTTCATTCGGGAACCCGCCGCGATGGGCCAACCGCGCGGCCTGACCTCCGAGGGGCTGGGTCGGATTCGGGCGGACGCCTATCGCCGCTCCGGCCGGGGGAGCGCGGTGATCGTGGCCAGCCGGGGCTGCCCCATGTCCTGCGGCTACTGCGCCATCGGCGGATCGGGCATTCCCTACCGGCGCCGTTCGGTGGATTCCGTGCTGGCGGAAATTGCCGTCGCAATGGACCGGGCCGACGCCCGGTTTATCGATTTCGAGGATGAGAACCTTTCCCTGGACCGGGAGTGGTTTACGTCCCTGCTGGACGGAATTCGGCGGGAATTTGGGCCGAGACGGCTGGAGCTTCGGGCCATGAACGGCCTGTACGCCCCCACCCTGGACGGGCCGGCGCTGGACGCCATGGCCGAAGCCGGGTTTACGGCGCTCAACCTCTCGCTCTGTACCACGAACCGCGAAGTCCTGCGTCGATTTCGCCGACCCGATTCCCGGGAGGCCGTGGACCGCGCGCTCCGGCTTGGACGGGAGCGAGGACTGGAGGCGGTGACCTATTTGCTGGCCGGCGCGCCGGGGCAATTCGCCCGGGACGCCGTGGCCGACCTTCTCTTCCTGGCCGAACGCCCCACGCTGGCGGGCGTTTCCATCTTCTATCCCGCGCCGGGCAGCCGGGAGTATCGCCGCGCGGAGGCGGCCGATCTGCTGCCGAAACGCGTTTCCGCCATGCGGTCCGCGGCGCTTCCCATTTCGGACACCACCACCCGGTTGGAATCCGTCACGATTTTGCGCCTGGGACGCATTCTCAATTTCCTCAAGCATCTCGAGAACCGGACCATTTCTCTCGACCGGGTCGAACCGGCCGGCCCGGGAGACCAGATCGATCCCCAGGACCGGGAAATCGCCGGAATTCGGCTGGCGGCCGCCTTTCTCCGGCAAGGCCGAATCCTCGGTTTGTCGCCCGACGGGGCGGTGTATCCCCATCGGGTCGACCCCGCTCTCTCGGAGGCCTTCCGGCGGGGGCTGCGCGCGCGAACCCTGGCGGCGCCCGCGGAGCGGGGATTTCCAAGCCATGTGGAATCGGGCGCTTTCGGGAAGGCCGAATGAAATAATTGGAATTATTCCCGTATCTTCTCCGGCTGGATTTCCACCGTTGGACCGGGGTACGGCAAAAAATGGAAAATAAACGAGATTTATTTGTATATAATTGAAAAAAAAGGGAAAATTTAGGCCTCGGCGGGAAGGGCTTCTTTTTTTTCTTTTACCCGCAACAAGGGTTGACAGGGTTCTGCAATTGGTTTAATGGACCCCCTGTAGTGGAAAACGCATGCCTGCTGAAAATGTTTTCAGCTGTATATACCCCAAGAAAGGAGATTGGTCCGATGGCTTTTAATCCGATCGTTGACGAAGAAAAATGCGCCGGCTGCGAGGAATGCGTGGACGTTTGCCCCACGGATGTGTACGAAATGCAGGAAAAAGATGGCAAAAACGTCTCCGTGCCCGTGAACGCCGAAGAGTGCATCGGTTGCGACAGCTGTGTCGAGGTCTGCGAGGAAGACGCAATCACCGTCGAGGAGACCTGAAAACCTCCGCGTTCCGGAATACAAGCCCCCGACCGGCGACGGTCGGGGGCTTTTTTATTTGGCCGGCTTGCCGGTCAGCTCTTCCAGAATTTCTCCGGCCTCGGTCAGCAGCCGAACCAGAAACCCATGGGCCACCGCCAATCCCACCAGTTCATCCCGCTGCATGGCTTGAACCTCAAAGACGCCGCCCGGCGCCAGCGCCAGAAGGGGACGGGCGTTTTCGGCTTCGTCCCGGCTGCGAAAGGCGGGAATGAAAGCGTTTTCCTCTCCCTCCAGATGCTGCCCCACCAATTGATCTTCTCCGTCCTGGCTCTGAATCACGACCCAGAGCCATCCCACGTCGTCGGTTTGATGAGCCACGATGCTCCTCCCGATTTGGATTGCGTTTTTTTGGCCGCCCCTTCCGCCGGAACGCCGGCGGCTTCCCCCTTGGCGGGTCCGCGCTTTCCAACGCTCGCCTGCAGAAAGGCGGCGATTCGTCTTTCGTGCCAATGCTCCCCGTCTCCCTTGCGCCGGACGAACCCCACGTGGCCGCCCCAACGCGGCATTTCCAGATGGAGAAAGGGGTTCTCCCGCGCCGCCGCCTCCGGATAACAGCTCGGCGAAAGAAACGGGTCGTCCCGGGCGCTCAAGAGCAAGGCGGGCAACCCGACCCCGGCCAGATACCGGCCGCCGCTCGCCCGCGCGTAGTAGTCTTCCGCGTCCCGGAAGCCGTGCAGCGGGGCGGTGTAGCGATCGTCAAAGGTTTCGAAGTCGCGAATTTCCGCAAACCCCCGGTCGTCGATCTCTCCGGGGAAGCGTTCCATCTTGGCCCGGATTTTGGCGTGGAATTCCCGCAGGAAACGACGGAGATAAATCCGGTTTTCCAGGGCCGCCATTCGGCGGGCGCAACCCGCCAGGTCGCAGGGGACCGAAACCGCCGCGGCGGATTTCAGCGCCCGGGGCCGGTCCCGCCGGTCTTCCCCCAAATATTTGAGCACCATGTTCCCGCCCAGGCTGAAGCCCACCAGCGCGGCGGTCCCGTACCGACCCCGGTCCAGCACGTGCCCCAGGACGGTTTGGAGGTCGTCGGTTTCCCCGCTGTGATAGGACCGCAACCGGCGGTTGGGTTCGCCGCTGCATCCGCGAAAATTGTAGGCCGCCACGTCCCAGCCCCGTCGATTGAGCGCCCGGGCCATGCCCAGCACGTACGGCCGTCGGGAATGACCTTCCATGCCGTGAAGCACCACCGCCACCCGGTCCGTCGGCCCGTCGGCGGGGGCGTGGTCGAGGTCGACGAAATCTCCGTCCGGCGTTTGAATGCGCTCCCGCCGGTATCGAATCGGCGGGAGCGCGCGGCAAACGGCGGAATAGATGGTCTGCACATGGGCCGGTCGAAACGGCGGAATCGGCCGATAGGTGGAAGGAAGCACCAACGGCATGAATCAGCGATCGACCCGTTTCAGTTCCCGAAATTCCGCCGATTTTTTCAGGTAGATGTCGGCCGGAACCTGAATGACCTCGATGATGCCTTCGTCAAATTCTTTTTTCAGACGGGCGGGAACGCCCACCACCAAATGGAAGGGGCCGATTTCCTTGTTCTCCGCCACCACGGCGTTGGAACCCACGATGGAGCCCCGCCGGATCACCGCGCCGCTCAGGGTGGTGGAATGGATGCCGATCAGGCAATGGTCTTCCACGATGCAGCCGTGAACCACGGCGTTGTGGCCGATGGTCACGTTCTCTCCGATGATGCAGGGCTTGCCCTCGTCCACGTGCAGCGTGCAGTTGTCCTGGACGTTGCTGTTCCGACCGATGCGGATGGGCGCGGAATCGGCGCGGACGACGGTGTTGTACCAGACGCTGGCGTTGTCGCCGACTTGGACGTCGCCAATGAGCACCGCGCCCGGCGCGATAAACACGTTTTTGCCGATTTCCGGCCGCTTGCCTTTGTATTCGTAAATCATCCGGGTCTCCTGACAATTGAAAAATTTCCGGGAACCATGGGAATCAAGATTCGGCCGACACGTCGTAAAAACGCTCCAACAAGTCCACCACGAAGTCGGCGTACCGTTCCACCGTCACTTCCCGGCGGGCATATTTGCCCCGTTTCAGATACCAGTCCTGCAACAGCGCCTTGAGGGCTCCGGCCGCCAGCCGATGATCCCGGGGCTGAAAAACCCCCTCCCGTTCGCCCTGGGCCAGAATGTCCGCGAAGAGCTGTTCGGTTTCCAGCTCCGCGCGGATGGCGTTTCCCCGCTCCGACTCGGTCAGGTTTTTGGTTTCCATGTAGGAGAAGTAAAACCAGGGCTGCATGGCCTCCGAAATGTACAGGTGGGAACGAATCGCCCGCTCCAACCGTTCCCGGGAGGTCCCCGGCTCCCGCATCCGCTCCTCAAGCACCTGTCGGACCAGGGCCCGCCCCTGTTCCTGGAGCATGGAGAGCAACTCCTCCTTGCTGGAAAAATAGGTGTACAGGGCGCCCATGCTCAGACCCGATTCCCGGCTCAGGTCCCGCATGCTCATGGTCTGAAAGCCTTTCCGATTGGCGATCCGCAAGGTCGCGCAAAAAATTTTTTCCAGATTGCGGATCACGGTCTCTTCCTTCTTCACCTTGATCCGGTTTCGATACCGATCGAAGGTTTTTCGGAACAGGTCTTCCCGGATGACCCGGACGATTTCAAGGAAGGCTTCGTAATTCATCGGCCCCTGATGGCGGACGGCGCGGCCGTCGGGTTCGGGTTGGCGGGGAAGGGGGGTGGCGAGGCGGAAATTTCGCCCGAGGCGGTCGGTAGGCGATAGCGGACCATATCCGTCGGCGCAAGGAATTGTCAAGCAAAACAGAACGAACGCTCGTTTTTCAATCTTTCAGGGCCCAGGGGCGGCCTCTCCGGGTCCTTCCGCGTCGAAATCCATCACCAGGCGCAAGCTTTCCCCTTCAAATCCCCGAACCAGGTCGGGATACCGATTTTCAAACACCCGCACCATGGCCCGGTTTTCGGGCAATACCAGCGCCGTAAACCCGCGGTATCCGTTTTTCCGCGCGATCGATTCCAGCCGTTCCAGCAGGCGACTGGCCAGGCCCCGGCCCTGAAAATCCTCCCGGACCAGAAAGGCCACCTCCGCCCGTTCGTCCGACTCCGCCATGTAGCTGCCCACCCCGACGATCTCCTTGTGGCCCCGACGACGGGCCAGGGCAATCAAGGACATGTTCTTCCGATAATCCACCTCCGCCCACTGTCGCTGCACCATTTCGTGGCTGAATTGGCGAATGTTTCGGAAAAACCGATGGTAAATCGACTTTTCATGCAAGGAGTAGAAGAAGTTTCGGTAGGCGAATTCGTCGGCGGGCAAAATGGGCCGCACCGCAAGGGTACGGCCGTTTTCAAGTTGAATTCGGCTTTTGTATTCCTCGATGAACAGCAAATCCTCGGCCCGGGGCGGAAGCTGATCGGTGAAAATGTAATGGTAGGTCTTGGCCGACTCGATCAGGCTTTCCCGAAATTTGGGGTGGGCGATCTGGGCCAGCTCCATGACCCGCTGATAAATGCTCTTTCCCCGCAACTGGGCGATCCCGTATTCGGTCACCACGAAGTTCACGTCCGCCCGCAGGGTGGCCACCCCGGCCCCCATGCTCAGGTTGGGCACAATCCGGGAGACGGTTTCTCCCCGGGCGGTGGAGGGCAGGGCGATGATGGAAAAGCCGCCCCGGGACATGGCGGCCCCCCGGATGAAATTGGCCTGGTCTCCGATTCCGCTGTAAAACAGATACCCCATGGAATCGGCGCAGACCTGTCCGGTCAGGTCCACCTCCAGGGCGGAGCTGATGGAAACGAGGTTGTCGTTGCGGGCCACCACCGCCGGGTCGTTGACGAAATCGGCCGACCGGAAATAAAAACGGGGATTGTCGTCCACGTAACGGTACACCCGGTCGGACCCCATGCAGAGCGTCGCCACGGCCCGCTCCGGCATGAAGGTCTTTTTCCGGTTGGTGATATTGCCCCGCTCGAACAGCGGCACGAAATTGTCGGTAATGACCTGGGTGTGGATGCCCAGGTCGTTCTTTTGGTCCAGGCAGGTGAGAATCACGTAGGGGAGCCGGCCAAAGCCGATCTGAAGCGTGGCCCCGTCTTCCACCAGGTCCGCCACGTAATAGCCGATCCGCCGGGCGATTTCCATGTCGGGAATGTCCGGCACCGCCGGGACAAGGGGTTCTTCGAACGGAACCAGCCAGTCGATTTCATCGACGTGAATGAAGCTGTCTCCGGAAGTCCTCGGCATTTGGGGGTTGACCTGGGCGACGACCATCCGCGCGTTCCGACAGCCCGACCTTGTGACGTCCACCGAAATGCCCAGGCTGCAGAAGCCGAACCGGTCCGGCGGACTGACCTGCACCAGGGCCACGTCCAAACCGATCTGCCCCCCGTCGAACAGATCGGGAATGTCCGAAAGATAGGCGGGGATGTAATCGATCTTGCCCTCGAAGGCCGCCTTGCGCATGCCGAAGCTGATGAAAAACAACTTCAGGGAAAACCGTTCCAGGAACGCCGCGTCTTCCATGTAATCCGCGAGGGTAAAGGAAAGCATCTGATAAATCATGATGTCCTGAAGATCTCGATCGCCGGCCATGGCGTGAATCAGGTGCTGGGGCTCCCCGCAGGCGGAGCCGATAAAGACCCGGCTGCCCCGGGGAATGCGAGAAACGGCGTCCGCGGCGGCGACAATTTTGGTCTGGGGACAGGCCGAAAGATCCATGAAAACCTCCGGAAGTTGGGGGCGAATGCGAGCCGGGCTGGAAAAGGTTTGGCCTTTTCATAGGGTACATTTTTTGCTTTGACAAGTCCGTGGATGGTTTGCCTCGGATTCTTCAATGGAAAATTCATCGCCCCCTTCGGCCGGGCGGCGGGAGAAGGGGCCGCCACGGACTTTCGGTAGACAATTCGAGGGTTTTATATTAGAAAAGGATTTAATGCTTTCGACGGGAGGTTTCCTTTCGAAAGGAGGCCCCCTGTACCATCCGCGCCGGCCGGGGCGTTGGAAAGATGAAGGTCAGAAAACTCGAGAGTGAAGGGGAACCGACGGGATGTCCGCTGGAAAGGAGATGGAGAGGAATGACGGATTTTTCGAAGTACGAGGAGATGGTGGACAAGCTTGTCGAGGAGAATCGGCGGGATGACGCGGTCAAATTGCTGTTCAAACTGATCGTTCAATACGCCAAGGGGAAAAACTTCGTAAAGGCCGAGGCGCTTCGGGAAAAACTGTTCGAAGTGGATTCCATGGCCCTCACGGAGATCATCAAGTCCGCCGAACTGATCGAGGAAGAAAAAAGCGAGGCCTTGGACCCCAACCATCGAGACCTTTTCGCCTCGTTGTACGCCGCCCTGGACACCGAAGAGGCCAACACCTTTTTCTTCAGCCTCCAGGCCCTGGATTTGGATTCGGATGAACCGGTTTTTGAACAGGGGCAGAAGAACCATCGGCTCTATCTGGTCAATCACGGTCAGCTCAAGCTGTTTTACAGCCAGGACGGGACGGAAAAGCTGATCGCCACCCTGGGACCGGGGGACATGGCGGGGCAGGACACCTTTTTTTCCATTTCCGTTTGCACCACCTCCCTGGCGGCCCTTACCCCGACCCGTCTGTTGTATCTGGACCCGGAGATTTTTTCCGGCTGGCAGGAAAACAACCCCACCCTGGCTTCCAAAATCGAGACCTACTGCGCCAAGGTCCCCAAACCGCACGACCTGTTGCGGAAAAAGGGTCAGGATCGCCGCCGCTACCGCCGCATCAAACTGTCCGGCCCGGTCCTGTTTCAAGTGCTCAATCGAAGCGGCAAGCCGATCGGCAAACCCTACAAAGGGGATCTTTCGGATGTATCCGAAGGCGGACTTTCCTTTTTCATCAAAACGGCCAATCGATCCAACGCTTTGGCGCTGCTGGGACGGCGGCTGCGCCTCAAGTTCGCCCTTCCGCTGGGAAAACGAAAAATCGAGAGCACCCAGGAGGGCATGATCACCGGCGTCATCAGCCACCTTTTCAGCGACTATTCGATCCACATGAGTTTCGACAAGCCGCTGACCAAGGATCTCATTCGAGAGTTGGAACACGCCCCTCCGTCTGACAAAGAGAGCAATTTCAAGGCCGAGCGGGACGTTCCCTGACCTCGACGGAACGGCCTCCCAAATAACGCGGCGCGGCGCTTCCATGCGGCGCGCGCCGCGTTTTCGGCCCAAACGGTCGGCTGGATTGCCCGCGGCTGGATGGTCTCGAGGCTTTTCCGCGCCGCCTCCCGCGCTTTTCCGCCGGAGGGCGCTCGTTCCGGCAACTCCATCCGTCTTTCGTTTTGCCTTCGAAGGCCGATGGGATCGCCCCCGCCGCCCGGAAAAAAATCCCCGCCCTTTCGCTCGCCTCGGAATTCATGGAAAATTTGGTTTTTCCCTTGCGGACCCCGCAAGGTGTCAGTATACTGTCTGGTTCGTTTTTGAGGAAAATCCCGGGTCCATCATGGTCCCGGTTCAACGGAAACCAGACCGGGCAAGCGAAACAATGGAAAAAAATCCCAAGACACTGATCATCGGCTGCGATCACGCGGCCGTCTCCCTGAAAGACGCGGTCAAGCGCTTTTTGACTGAAACCCCCGGTCTTGCGGTCAAGGACGCCGGGACCTTCGACGAAACCTCCGTGGATTACCCGGATTACGGCTTTCAGGTGGCCCGCGCGGTTTCCGGCGGCGAATTCCAGGGCGGCATTCTCATCTGCGGCACCGGATTGGGGATGTCCATGGTTGCCAACCGCGTGCCGGGGGTGCGCGCGGCCCTGTGCGGAGACCTTTTTTCGACGGAAATGAGCCGGCGCCACAACGACGCCAACGTGCTGGTGATGGGCGCCCGGGTCATAGGAGAAGGGCTGGCTTTGGCCATCGTCAAGACCTGGTTGGAAACCCCGTTTGAAGGGGGACGCCATCAACGCCGGCTGGAACTGTTTGACCGGATCGGGTGATCCCGGATCGTCTACTGAAGGGAAGCGGCATGTTGGATTACGCGGAAATTGAACGGGTGGACCCCGAAATCGCTTCGGTCATCGGCCGGGAACGGCGTCGTCAGGAGGAGACCCTGGAGTTGATCGCCTCCGAAAACGTGGCCAGCCCGGCGGTCATGGCGGCCCAGGGCAGCTTGTTGACCAACAAATACGCGGAAGGCTATCCGGGGCGTCGCTATTACGGCGGCTGCGACGTGGTGGACGAGGCCGAACGGCTGGCCATGGAACGGGCCAGGTCGCTGTTCGGCGCCGAATACGCCAACGTGCAACCCCATTCCGGTTCCCAGGCCAACATGGCCGTCTATTTCGCGCTGCTGAAACCCGGGGACATCGTCCTGGGGATGAATCTGGCCCATGGGGGCCACCTGACCCACGGCAGCAAAGTCAGCTTTTCGGGACGGATGTTTTCGTTCCACCATTACGGCGTCATGGAAAAAACCGGCATTCTCGACTACGACGCCGTGGCGGAGGCGACCCAGACCCATCGGCCCGGAATGATCGTGGCCGGGGCCAGCGCCTATCCCCGAATCATCGATTTTGAACGGTTGGCCAATATCGCCCGATCGGCGGGCGCCTATCTGATGGTGGACATGGCCCACATCGCGGGGCTGGTGGTGGCGGGACTTCATCCGTCGCCGGTTCCGGTGGCCGACGTGGTGACCACCACCACCCACAAAACCCTCCGCGGTCCCCGGGGCGGTCTCATCCTGGCGCGGAAGGCGCACGCCAAGGCGATCGACAGCCAGATATTCCCCGGAATCCAGGGCGGCCCGCTGATGCACGTGATCGCCGCCAAGGCGGTGGCGTTCAAGGAAGCCGCCGCGCCGGAATTTCGCCGGTATCAGGAACGGGTGGTGGCCAACGCCAAGGCGCTGGCCGATCGGCTGAAGGCGAGGGGAATCGACCTGGTCTCCGGCGGAACGGACAACCACCTGGTGCTGGCCGACCTTCGGAATTTGGGAATTACCGGTAAGGACGCCGAGGCGCTGCTGGAGCGGGCCGGAATGACCGTCAACAAAAACGCCGTTCCGTTCGACACCCAGGGCGCGCGGGTGACCAGCGGCATCCGCATCGGCACACCGGCGGTCACCTCCCGGGGGATGGGGACCGCCGAAATGGAACGGATGGCGGACCTCATGGTGGACGTGCTCTCCTCCGACGGAGACGAATCGGTGATCGAGCGGGCGCGCGGGGCGGTCATGGAATTGTGCGCGGCCTTTCCGCTTTACCCGGAAGCCCGGATCGAAACCGCCGCCAGGGATCGCCATGTCGCCTGAACGGTCCCGTCCGTCGTGGACCGAGTATTTCATGGGCATCACCACCCTTGTGGCCGGCCGGTCCACCTGCACCCGCCGTTCGGTGGGTGCGGTGATCGTCAAGGACAAGCGGATTCTCTCCACCGGATACAACGGCGCGCCCAGCGGACTGGCTCACTGCACGGAAACCGGCTGCCTCCGGCACCGGCTTCAGGTGCCTTCGGGAGAACGTCACGAGCTGTGCCGGGGCATTCACGCGGAGCAGAACGCCATCATCCAGGCGGCCTATCACGGCGTTTCCATCCGGGGCGCCGACCTGTTTTGCACCACCCATCCGTGCACGATCTGCAGCAAAATGATCATCAACGCCGGCATCCGGACCATCTACTACGAGGGCGGGTACGCCGACCCCATGTCCCGGGAAATGCTGGGAGAGGCCGGAATCCAAGTGGTTCAGGTGAAAGCGCCTTCCGGAGACTGAGATGAAATGCCCCTTTTGCGGCGGGAACGAACACCGCGTGGTGGATTCCCGACCGGGAAAGGACGGCCTGACCATCCGCCGGCGGCGAGAGTGCGGCGGCTGCAAGCGGCGGTTCACCACCTTCGAGCAGGTGGAGGACATCCCGGTGATGGTGGTCAAAAAAGACGGCCGGCGGGAGCTGTTCAGCCGGGACAAGGTGCGCGCCGGGATTCTGCGGGCCTGTGAAAAACGCGGCGTCGGCCTTCACGCCATCGAGGGCTTTTTGGATGAATTGGAGCGGGATCTGCGGGAACGAGAGGAAAAAGAGGTCCCGGTTTCGGTGATCGGCGAAGCGGTCATGCGCCAGCTGCAGCGGCTGGACGACGTGGCCTATGTGCGCTTCGCCTCGGTTTACCGGGAGTTCGCCGACGTGGAAGACTTCGTTTCCGAACTGAAAAGCCTGCGGGACCGCGGCGGAAAGACGGAAAGTCCGGATGACCGATGAACAATTCATGCGGGAGGCGCTGACCCTTGCGCGAAAGGGTTGGGGATTCACCTCCCCCAACCCCATGGTCGGGGCGGTGGTGGTGCGGGACGGCGTTGTGGTCGGCCGGGGATGCCACGAGGCCGTGGGCGGGCCCCACGCGGAGGTCAACGCGCTGGCCGACGCGGGAGAGCAAGCCCGGGGCGCCACGCTGTACGTCAATCTGGAGCCCTGCAATCACGAAGGACGAACGCCCCCTTGCACCCGGGCCATTCTGGAAGCGGGCATATCCCGGGTGGTGGTGGCCATGGACGATCCCAATCCTTCCGTCGCCGGCGGCGGGAACGCGTTGCTCCGCTCTCGAGGCGTTGCGGTGACCTCGGGCGTTTTGGAGACGGAAGCCCGCCGTCTCAACGAAATTTTCATCAAGTTCGTCACCACCCGGCAACCCTTCGTGGTGTTGAAATGCGCCGCCACCCTGGACGGACGGATCGCCACCCGAACCCGGGATTCCCGCTGGGTGACCGGTCCCGCGGCGCGAAGCCACGTTCACGAAATGCGCCACGGTCTGGACGGCATCATGGTGGGCATCGGCACCGTGATCAGCGACAATCCACGCCTCACCACCCGGCGCGCGGACGGACAAAAGGGCCTCGACCCGGTCCGGATTATTCTGGACACCAAGCTGTCCATTCCGGAGGACGCCGAGGTCCTCCGGGTCTCCGGGGAATCGGACACCATTCTGGTGACCGGGGAGGCGGTCTCCTCGGCCAAGCGAAAAGTGCTCCGCAGCCGAGGCGTCAAGGTGCTGGAAGCGCCGCTGCGCCGGGGGGAGGTCAACCTGAATTTGCTGATGAACCGACTCGGCTACATCGGAATTTCCAGCCTCCTGATCGAGGGCGGCAGCAAGGTGATCGCCTCGTCGTTGCGGGCGCGGATCGTGGACAAGGTCCTCTTTTTTTACGCGCCCAAAATTTTGGGCGGAAGCGACGGAGTTCCCATGTGCGACGGTCCCGGCCCCGATTTCATGCGCCAGTGCGTGCCGATCCGGGACATGGCCCTTCACCCCATGGGAGACGATTTTCTGGTGGAAGGCTACATCGACAAGAGCGCCACATGGTAGCGCGGCCGCCTTCTTCGTGGCCGTTTCGACCCCCCGAACCGCTTGGGACGTGATTCCATGTTCACCGGCATCATCGAAGGATTGGGCACGATCCAGTCCGTGGATCCCGCGGGCGGGGGACGCCGGCTCACGGTTTCCTCGGACTTTCCGCTGACCGGCACCCGAGTGGGGGACAGCGTCGCGGTCAACGGCGCCTGTCTCACCCCGGTCTCCCTGGACACCCATCGGTTCACGGTGGACGTTTCGCCGGAAACGGTCCGGAGAACCACTTTTGCCGGGGCCCGGGCGGGAGAGCGGGTCAACCTGGAGCGGGCCCTTCGTCTGTCGGACCGGCTGGACGGCCATCTGGTTTCCGGCCACATCGACGGGACGGGGCGCATTCGGGAGCGGCGAACCGAAAGCAACGCCCTTTGGGTCGTCGTGGACATCCCGCCCGAACTGGGACGGTACCTGATTCCCAAGGGATCGGTGGCCGTGGACGGCGTAAGCCTGACCGTCAACCGGTGCGCGATGGACCGGCTGGAGGCGAGCATTATCCCCCATACCGCGGGGATGACCACCGTGGGCTTCAAGCGGACGGGCGACCCCGTCAACATTGAAACCGACCTCATCGGCAAATACGTGGAACGATTTCTGACCGTCCCCAAGCCGAAAGGCGCGGCGGACAAAGCTCCCGCCGGCGGCATCGACCGCGATCTGCTGGCTCGATTCGGATTTCTCTCCCGCTAGCCCCCGGGCCGGCGAGGAGCGGCCGCGCGACCCCAATCGTCCGGCCGAAACCGTTTGGAAGGACATCGACACCCCCCATGGCACGCATCAGCATCGAAGAGGCGCTCAAAGAAATCCGCGCCGGACGCATGGTCGTCCTGGTGGACGACGAGGATCGGGAAAACGAGGGCGACCTGACCATGGCCGCCGAGGCGGTGACGCCGGAAGCCATCAATTTCATGGCCAAATACGGCCGGGGCCTGATCTGTCTCTCGCTCACCGGGGAAAAATGCGACCAGCTCGAACTTCCCATGATGGTGGCGAACAACACCTCCCCCTACGAAACCGGCTTCACCGTCTCCATCGAGGCCAAGCGGGGCGTCACCACCGGGATTTCGGCCGCGGACCGGGCCACCACCATCCTCACGGCGGTGGCCGACGACTGCAAACCGGGCGACCTGTCCCGCCCCGGCCATATCTTTCCGTTGCGGGCCCGCGACGGCGGGGTCATGGTCCGGGTGGGCCAGACCGAGGGCTCCGTGGACCTGGCCCGTCTGGCCGGCCTCAAGCCGGCGGGCGTCATCTGCGAGATCATGGACGACGACGGCGCCATGGCCCGCATGCCCTCCCTGGAAAAGTTCAGCGAAGAGCACGGCATCGGCATCTGCACCGTGGCCGACCTGGTGGAATATCGGGTCCGCAACGAATCCATGGTTCGAGAAGCGGCGTCGGCGGAGATCCAGACCCTGCACGGCGGAGACTTCCAGGTCATCGCCTACGAAAACGACATCGACAACCTGACCCACATCGCCCTGGTCAAAGGGGACGTGCGGACCGAGGCGCCGGTCCTGGTGCGGGTCCATTCCGAGTGCATGACCGGCGACATTTTCGGCTCCATGCGTTGCGATTGCGGGGAACAGCTGCACAAGGCCATGGCCATGATCAAGGAGGCGGGAACCGGCGTCATCCTTTATCTCCGCCAGGAAGGCCGGGGCATCGGCCTGGTCAACAAGCTGCGGGCCTACGACCTGCAGCAGAAACACGGGCTGGACACGGTGCAGGCCAACCTGGAGTTGGGCTTCAAGGACGATTTGCGGGACTACGGCATGGGGGCTCAGATTCTGCGCCATCTGGGCGTCAAGAACATGCGCCTCATGACGAACAATCCCAAAAAAATGGTCGGCCTTCAGGGGTACGGCCTCACCATGGTCGAGCAGGTTCCCATCGAGATTCCGCCCAACGAATACGACCTGTGCTATCTGGAGTGCAAAAAGCTGAAAATGGGACATACCCTCAACCTCGACCGGAAGGCCCGCTGACCGCGAGAAAGGACCCGACCCCATGGGACGTTCCCTAGAAGGACATCTGATCGCCGAAGGCAAACGCTTCGGCGTCGTCCTGGCCCGATTCAACGATTTCATCACCGACCGTCTGCTGGGCGGCGCCATGGACGCATTCCAACGATCCGGCGCCCGGACGGAGGACATCGACGTGGCCCGGGTGCCGGGCGCGTTCGAAATTCCGCTGGTGGCCCGGCGCATGGCGGCGTCGGGCCGTTACGACGCCGTGGTCTGCCTGGGCGCGGTCATCCGGGGGGCCACCCCCCATTTCGACTACGTCTGCGCCGAGGCGGCCAAGGGCGTGGCCAAGGCGGGGCTGGACACCGACCGGCCGGTGATCTTCGGCATTCTGACCACCGACACCATCGAGCAGGCGGTGGAACGGGCCGGCTCCAAGGCCGGCAACAAGGGATGGGAAGCCGCCATGGCCGCCATTGAAATGGCCAATCTCCTGACCGCCATGGAAGAGGGTTGACGCGACGCCCATGAAGCAACGACGCAGATCCCGCGAACACGCGCTGGAAGCCTTGTTTTTTATGGACGTCCGGCGGGACTTTTCCCGCGAGGCGCTGAAGCGGTACATCGACAGCTTTGCCCCCGGCGAAAAGGCGCTGGCCTTTTTCCGGGAACTTGCCGAAGGCGCCATGCGCCGTCGCGAAGAGCTGGACCGGGCCATCGAGCGCTTCTCCGACAACTGGCGCGTCAGCCGGATGGCCTACGTGGATCGAAACATCCTCCGGATCGCGATGTTCGAATTGCTGTACCGCGAAGACATTCCGCCCAAGGTTTCCATCAACGAGGCCATCGATATCGGCAAAAAATACGGAACGGACGAATCCGGCGGCTTCATCAACGGGATTCTGGACAGCGCCTTTATCGCCCGGGAGCGGGGAGAGCTGGTTCCGGATTCGGAACCGCCGCCCGAAATTCCCGAAAAAAGCAAATCCGTCCCCCTCTTGCGGCCCGAAATACGCGAAGAACCTTCGGAATCCTTTTCGACCGTCCGGGGACGTCCCGGCCTGGTGAAACGCAAGGGCGGCCGCCGCCGTCCGGCTTCGGAAAGCGACGCGGATCCCAAATCCGGGAATTCCCTCTCCGAGCGCGAGGGAACCGTGCCCAAGCCGGATGAAACCCTGTCCAAGGAGTTGCCATGACCTCCCGAAAAATCCTGCTGCCCGAGGACCGGATTCCCCGGCGGTGGTACAATATTTTGGCCGACATTCGATTGAATCCGCCCCTGGGTCCCGACGGAAAGCCGGTCCGACCGGAGGATTTGGCCCCGGTTTTCCCCATGAACCTCATCGAGCAGGAGATGAGCGCCGAGCGGTGGATCGACATTCCCGAACCGGTGCTGGACGTGCTCCGAATCTGGCGGCCCGCGCCGCTGGTGCGGGCCCGCAACCTGGAAAAGGCGCTGGACACGCCCGCCCGGATTTATTTCAAAAACGAAGGGCTCAGTCCACCGGGCAGCCACAAGCCCAACACCGCCGTGGCCCAGGCCTACTACAACAAAATTTTCGGGGTGGAACGGCTCACCACCGAAACCGGCGCGGGGCAGTGGGGCAGCGCCCTCAGCTTCGCCTGCGCCCAGTTCGGCCTGTCCTGCCGCGTCTTCATGGTGCGCGTCAGCTTCGACCAGAAGCCCTACCGCAAGGCGATGATGCAGACATGGGGCGGCGAATGCGTGGCAAGCCCCAGCGCCGAAACCCGCGCGGGGCGAGAGGCGCTGGAGCGGGACCCGAACACGCCGGGCAGCCTCGGCATCGCCATCAGCGAGGCCATCGAGGCGGCCGTGGCCGACGAAAGCGGCAAGACCCGCTATTCCCTGGGCAGCGTGTTGAACCACGTCATGCTCCACCAGACCATCATCGGGCTGGAGGCAAAGGAGCAGTTCTCAATGATCGGAGAGACCCCGGACGTGGTCATCGGCTGCGCCGGCGGCGGCAGCAATTTCGCCGGCCTGGCCTTTCCCTTCGTGTTGGACAAAATCAACGGCCGGGACATCCAAATCCTGCCGGTGGAGCCGGCCGCCTGCCCCACCCTGACCAAGGCCCCCTTCAGCTACGACCACGGGGACACCGCGAAATACACGCCGCTGATGCCCATGCACAGCCTCGGTCACACCTTCGTTCCCGCCCCGCTTCACGCCGGCGGGCTGCGGTATCACGGCATGGCCCCCACCGTGAGCCAGCTGGTGGAGGAAGGGCTGGCGGAACCCCGGGCCGTGACCCAGCTGGAGGCCTACCAAGCCGGCGTCCTGGCCGCCCGCACCGAGGGCGTCATCCCGGCGCCGGAAACCACCCACGCCATCGCCTGCGCGGTGGACGAAGCCCGCAAGGCCAAGGAAGAAGGCAAGGAAAAGGTCATCGTCTTCACCTGGAGCGGCCACGGTCTGCTGGATCTGGGCGCGTACGAACGATATTTCGCCGGCGAACTCCAGGATTACGAGATGTCCGACGAGGCGCTTGCCGAATGCGCCCTGGCGTTGGAGGGGCATCCCCGGCCGGAGCGGCTGCGCGGACGGCCGTGAATTCCGAAAGCCGGGGCCGGGACGACCGCCAAGACGACCGGACCCGCCGCTGCCCGCGACTGGGCGGCCCGATCCATTTCGGCTATTGCCGGAGGGCGGCCGATGACGGCGGTCCCTGCTGGAAATCTCTGGATTGCTGGTGGGAGCGCTTCGACGTGGCCGGATTTTTCCGCCAAGTTCTGGGGCCGGAGCGGATGGCCGCGTTGGCGGCCCGGGCGGATCGGGGGCCTCGCCCCAAAGTAACCAGCCTTTTGGACCAAATTCGGGCCGCCCGATCCCGGACCGGGGCGACCGAACCCGCTTCCGAAACAACCGAAACCGTCAAGGGAGGCGAAAATGATCATTGAACAGCTCGAAGTCGGCCCGATCATGGCCAACTGCTATATTGCGGGAGACGAAGAAACCGGCCAGGCGGTGGTAATCGATCCCGGAGACGACACCGACCGGATCCTCAACCGGCTCCAGGCCCGAAAATTGAGCGTGGTCGCCCTGGTCAATACCCACGGCCATTTCGACCACGTGGGCGGAAACCGGAAGATGAAGGCGGCGGTGGACGCGCCCCTGATGATCCACGAGGGGGACGCGCCCATGCTCAAGCGGCTGTCCGCCGACGCCTCCATGTTCGGTCTTTCGGCGGAAAACTCCCCGGGACCGGACCGCGCCCTGACCGACGGCGACACCATCGAATTCGGCAACCGGAAGCTGACGGTTTTGCACACGCCGGGACACAGCCCCGGCGGAATCGCGCTTTACGGGGACGGGTGCGTGTTCGTGGGGGACACCCTGTTCGCCGGCTCCATCGGCCGCACCGACCTGCCCGGCGGAGACTACGACACCCTGATTCGCAGCGTCCGGGAGAAGCTCTTCACCCTTCCGGAGGACACCCGGGTTTTTTGCGGGCACGGCCCCGAAACCACCATCGGCCGGGAAAAACGGCACAACCCCTTCTTCCGCTAA
>JBKHDD010000047.1:0-27559 GCA_046541515.1 Desulfococcaceae bacterium | reverse complement strand
GGCCAAAGGGGGCTTGGATAGACGCCTTGAACCGTCAATTCCGCCAGCCGTTGGACCGCCCGCGTCCGGTCTCCCGGATGGGTCAGCCCAAACCAGCCCCGGCCGCCGGAACGCACCCGGACCCGGGCCTCGCCCTTTCGAACCATGCCGCCCACCGCGTCCGGAAGGAAGAACTCCGCATCCGGAGAATCGCCCAACCGGTCCAAAAAACGTTGGAAGCGGTCTTTCAGCAATGGGAAAACCGCCGGCGTAAATCCCCACAGGTTCATGGTGACCGTCTCGTCGCCTTGAAGCGAGACCGGCCGGTGGCCCCGGAAGGATTGAATAGGGTCGCCCGCTTGACCTCGCCCCAAGGCGATCCCAACATGCTCCGCAAGCCCGGTGAGAAATCCGTCCTTGTCCGTCTGGCAAACCGCACGGGAAACCGGCCCCTCCGTCGAAAGGGTTTCTCGAAGGGGATAACCGACCAGGGCGAAATCGGTTTCGGCCAACGGAAAACTCCGTATGGAATCCGAGAGAATTTGGAACGCTTCCGGGCCATAAAAATCATCCGCGTTGCAAAGGGCGAAGGGGCCGTCCACGGAATTTGCGGCGGCCAGAACGGCATGGCCCGTTCCCCATGGCTTTTCGCGGTTTTGAGAGCCGGCTGGTTTCTGAAACGCCAGGGAGACGGGAAAAGCGTCTGAAATTCGAGCCAACAACCGCTCCCGGAACGCTTCTTCCGTCTCCGCACGAATCACCAACACCGCCCGTTCAAACCCGGCCCGCCGGGCGTCGAAGAGCGCATATTCCAAAAGCGTTTCGCCGGACGGCCCAATCGGATCGAGCTGCTTCAACCCGCCGTACCGGCTGCCCCGCCCCGCCGCCATAATCACCAAGGAAATCGTCATCCACCTACCCCGCTCAACTTGCCGATTTTTCGGAAACCGGCTATCAGAGCCTCTCGGAAATGGCAAGCGGGAAAGGTCGGCTTCCAAGACAAATTCCCCCAAAACACGGACTTTTCGCCGGTGCCGGACCATTCCCAAATTCCCCATCCCTTTTGGCAATTGAAAAACTCCACTTTACGGGAAACCAAGGGAAACCTATTATCTAAACTCGTCCCAATGGTTTTGATACGATAGGACGAAAGGTCTTCTTCATCAGATATGGAAAGCGAAATCCACGAATCGATGATTCCAACCCCGACGGTCGGTGAAATCCTGAAGGATGAATTTATGGTTCCGTTTGGCATCTCGACCAGCGATCTCGCAGAGTCCCTTCGCGTTTCAGCCGAAACGGTTTCGGATTTAATCCATGGGGAGCGGCGGATCACAACGGATATGGCCTTGCGGCTTTCGCGATTGTTCGGAATGAGCGACCGGTTTTGGATCAACCTTCAGACCGATATCGATATCCGGAACCGGAAGCAGGCCCTGGCATCGGAACTGGAAAAGATTCATCCGATCACGGAGCCCGCTTGATCGACGCCGTTCAACCGGAATATCCAGCTTGATTCCAAAATTTTCGCTGCACCAGAGTACCCGAAAGGGCTGCCCCTTCACACGGACAATTCGTAGGGGCGCCCCTTGCGGGTTCCCTGATCCCGACGAAGAACAAAATCTTCGCCGTCCCGGATAAACCTTATCCCCACTCGACTTGAATAACCACCCGATCGTTGGCCTTTTGGCCAAGGGTCGGAATTTTTATTTCACCCTAACCTGTACTGAAAAACGGAGACGAAACATGAAAATCCTGGTGCTGTATCATTCTCGCGGCGGAAACACCCGGCGGCTGGCGGAAGCGGTGGCCAAAGGCGTGGATTCGGTGGACGGCGCGGAGGCCGTGTCCAAAACGCCGGAAACCGTGACCAAGGAAGATTTCCTAGAATGCGACGGCCTTGTGGCCGGCTCGCCGGTCTATTTCGGCACCATGGCGGCGGAGCTGAAAAAGGTGCTGGACGATTTCGTGGGCGTGCGAAAAAAGATGGAAGGCAAGGTCGGCGCGACCTTCGCCACGGCGGGCGATCCCACCGGCGGCAAGGAGACGACCATGATGTCCATCATCCAGGCGCTTCTAATCTACGGCATGGTGATCGTCGGCGATCCGCTGTCCGCCACGGGTCATTACGGCGCCGCCTGCGTGGGCGCGCCGGACAAGGGCGCGTTGGAAAACGGCGAGAAGCTGGGGCAACGGGTGGCGGAAGTCGCCCTGCGCTTGCGGGGATAGATTCGTCCAGCCAAAAATTCATTTGACCCTCAATAAAGTTTGAGCTATCAAACAATGCGAACCGGCCGCCCCAACCGGCGGCCGAATTCCCCGAACGCTTTCGACAAACCCGAAACCCGGACGCCTCCAGCTCCGCGCCCGGCCCTTTTTCGGAGTCTTCATCCCATGCAAAACTTCATCGTTGCCCTCATCATTCTGGTTGCGGCCGTCTACGTGGGCCTCCGCTTTTATCGATCCACTCGATCCAAAAATGCCTGTGGGTGCGGTTGCGACGGTTGCGGCGCCGCGAAGAACGTCGGAGGAAACGGCGAATCGCTCGCATCCGGCGGCTGCGCCGACATCCAAAACCGAACCGCCGGAGAGATCGCCGACGAGATGGCCCGGCGGGAAAACGGCTCGTGATCGGCCGCTTCGCCCATCCCGGGGCCTACCGCGATCTGTTTGAGTGGAAGGACATTCTTCGCGTTTTCGGCGGCGGACTGCTGGCCCTGATCGGCTGGCTGATCGATCTCGGAGAACCGGCGCCCTCCGCGTTGGGGACCGCCCTGGTGATCGCCTCGGTGGCCATCAACGGCCTGCCCATCGTCTGGGAAGCGATCCAGGGATTGATGAATCGAGAGGTCAACGTGGACGAGCTGGTGAGCTTGGCCATCATCGCCTCGCTCGTCGCCGGGGAATTCCTCGGCGCCGCCGTGGTCAGCTTCGTCATGGTGCTCGGTGCGCTCGTCGAGGAGGCCGCGGGCGAATCGGCTCGCCGAACCATCCGGTCGCTCATTGCGTTGTCCCCGGAGGAGGCCATCGTGGCGGGGGACGCCGGGGACGAACGCCGCCCCGTGGAAGACATCCGGGAGGGCGACCGGTTGCGGGTGCGGCCGGGGGACCGGATTCCCGTGGACGCCGAAGTGACCGAGGGCGTCTCCTCCGTGGACGAATCCACCATCACCGGCGAGGCGATCCCGGTGCAGAAATCGGCGGGCGATCCGGTCTTCGCCGGCACCCTCAACCAGAACGGCCTGCTCACCGTGAAGGCCACCCGGGTCGGGGCCGATTCCACCCTGGGCCGGGTGATCCGGCTGGTGACCGAGGCGGAAACCCACAAGCCGGCCTCGGTGGCCCTCATCGACCGCTACGCCAAATGGTTCACCCCGGCCATTCTGCTGTGCGCCGCCATCGCCTGGGCCGCCACCGGCGAATTGAGCCGCGCGGTGACCGTGCTCATCGTCGGTTGCCCCTGCGCCCTGATATTGGCCGCGCCCACCGCGACCGTGGCCGCCATCGGACGAGCCGCGCGGGCGGGCATTCTGGTCAAGGGCGGACCGTTTCTGGAGCGGGCCGCTTCGGCCGACGTGGTGCTCTTCGACAAAACCGGCACCCTCACCACCGGCGATCCCCGGGTGGACGCCGTGATCCCGGCGGATGGCGTGGCCGAGGATCACGTTTTGCGCCAGGCCGCCTGCGTGGAGCAAAACACGCCCCATCCCCTGGCCCGCGCGGTGCTCAAGGCCGCCCATTACGCCAAAATCACCCTCACCGCCGCCGAAGACCTGCTCACCGAAATCGGCGTGGGCGTGCGCGGCTGCGTGGAAGGTTGCCGGATTCAGGTGGGCGGCGCGGGGCTGGACGGGGCCGCGGTCTCGCCGCCGTTGACCCAAACCTTGGAGTCGATCCGGGAGCGCGGCGCCACCCCGTTGCTGGTGATGGAAAACGACCAAACCATCGGCGTCATCGGCGTTTCGGACCCGGTGCGGGCCGACGCGGCCGAAACCATCGGGCGGCTGAAGGCGCTGGGCGTCCGCCGGGTCGGCATTCTCTCCGGCGACCATGACCGATCGGTCCGGCGGGTGGCCGAGGCGGTGGGCGCCACCGACGCCTGGTCGGAGCTGAAGCCGGAGGAAAAGCTGAACCGGCTGCGGGAATTGCGGGATTCCGGCGAGGTGGGGACCATCCTCTTCGTGGGGGACGGCGTGAACGACGCGCCGGCCCTGGCCGCGGCGGACGTGGGGGTGGCCATGGGCGCCCGGGGCACCGAAACCGCGCTGGAAACGGCGGACATCGCCCTCATGCGCGACGACATCGCGACCCTGCCCTTCCTCATCCGGCTGGGCCGCCGCACCCTCGCCACCATCCGCTGGAACATCGCCTTCGGCCTGGCCTTCAACCTGATCGCGGTGATCGCCGGGGGGACGGGAATTATTTCCCCCATTTTGGGCGCCGTCGTCCACAACGTCGGGTCGGTCATCGTGGTCATCAGCTCCGCCGGCATCGCCTTCGCGGGGGATCGGGCGGCATAGACGGTTCTCCCCAATCCGTTTGCTTCAACCGAAAGGCCCGCCTGGAAGGTTCCAGACGGGCCTTTCGATTTGTCGCAATTCAGAAAGACCAAAGTCCTCCACCGTCGCCGCGTTTTCTCCATCTCGAAGCGAATCCGGCTCAAGTTCCAGCGCCAACCCCGAACCCGCAAACCCCGATTCCCTTCTTTACATGACGAAGCGCCTGCTATAAGGAAAGGGTGTATTTTGTGAATGATTAACAAACTGGGAGCACGTCCTTGCGCCTTCCCCGCCTGCGGACCCGGCTTTTTTGTACCGTCTTTCTTTTTGCGCTGGTCTCGGCCTCCCCTGCCGCGGAACGGCGGCCTCGGGTGATTCTGCTGGAGTCGATGCCCGTTTCCGTGGTGCTGGAACACAGCCGCTGGTTTGCCCGGGGATTGAGCGATTTGGGGCATCCGGCGGGGAGCGGGGCGGAACTGGTGCGGCTGGAGGCCAACGGGAATCGCGAACGGGCCGAAATCCTGCTGCGGGACGCGCTGGCGAAATTCCGGCCCGATCTGGTGGTCACCAATGCCACCCTGGCTTCCCAGGCGGCCGCTCCGATCTTGGCGGAAGCGGGAATCCCCCAACTCTTCCTCACCGTTTCGGACCCGGTGGGCGCGGGGCTGATCCGGGAAGTGGGCGTCCCCGCGGGAAACAACGTCACCGGCATGGTTCACGCCCTGCCCCGGGACACCAAGCTGAAGATGGCCATGCGGCTAATCGGCCAAACGGTGGAACCTCTGCCAATCCGATTGGGCTTCATTCATTCCGGCAATCCCTCTTCGCGGGGAGATTTAAAAAAACTCCGAGAGGCGGCCGCCAAACGCGGGGACGTGGTTTTCTTGGGGCGGGAGGTTCCCTACCGCGAAATCCCCAACGGCATGAGGGATTTGATGGCCGACGTGACCAGCGCCGTCCGTGCGATGGACGATCAGGTGGACGGCTGGTTCGAACCTTCGGGACCCCTGGGCGAGCTGCCCGCCTACACTCGCCGAATCCTGGAAACTTCCGCGAAACCAATCGTTTTCGGCAACCGGCTGGACAGCGCGCGCCAAGGCGCGTTGCTACACATGACGCCGGACCCGGAGCGGAGCGGTCGCGAGGCCGCCCGACTGGCCGTGGACATTCTAAACGGCCGGAACCCCGGCGACATTCCGCCCGTTCCCCCCTCGTTGTTCAAGGTGGGCGTTCATCTGGGAACGGCCCTTGACCTTGGGATTACCGTGCCGCCGGACATCCTTGCCCTGGCGGGAGAGGACGTTTTTCGATAGATGCGACTTCAGTCCAAAATCGCCTTCACCGTCCTTCCGCTGGTCGTGGTTTCCATCCTCGCCATGGGGCTGGTCGCCATGGAAGTGGCGGATCGGGCGCTTCGGGAAACCACCTACGAACACATGTCGGTGGTGCTGGACCTGTTTGTCCGCAACAACATCCGTCCTCTGCACGCCCTCCTGGAACAGTACGACCTGACGGAGGTGGAATCCTTCGTGGCCGACTACCAAAAGCAGGTGGCCGATTCGGCGCGAAATTTCTCCTTGGTCCCCAACGGTCACCTTTTCGCCATGGACCGGGAGGGGCGCCTGAAATTCCGCAACCAGGCCCTTCCGGCGGAACCATTGGAACGGATATGGGGACCCGTGGCCCGATCCATGGCCGAAGTTCCGGGGACCAGCCCCACCTTCGGCGCCATCGAAGGGCCGGAACATTCCCATTTTTACGCCGCTCGGCGGTTTCCGCCTTGGGATTGGACGATCTTCTACGCCGTCTCCGGCCGGGAATTTGAAACCCTCATCAACCCCATCCGCGTCGGCGCCGTCGGGACGGCGCTGGTCGGCGGCCTGGCGCTGGTGATCCTGATCTTCCTGGTGCTCCGCCGCGCCCTGATCCGCCCGGTGTCGGCGCTTCAACGGGCGGCCTCGAACATCGCGGAAGGCGGCGAAGTGGAGGTCATTCCCGTCCAGTCCCGGGACGAACTGGGCGCGCTGGCCCGCCACATGGAAATCATGGCCGCGGCCATTGGCAACCATCGCCGGATGGAGGAAACCTGGCGGCGGGAACTGGAATCGGAAGTGGAACGGCGGACCGAGGCCCTCCAAAAGGCCAACGCCGCCCTGACGTTGGAAATCGCCCAGCGAAACCGGGCCCAGGCGGAACTCCGACAAAGCGAAGACCGATATCGGCTCCTTTTCGACACGATCCTGCACGGATTCGTGCTGGCGGAACAATGCGAAGCCGAGAACGGGAAATCGCCGGGCCACCGGATTCTGGAGGTCAATCCCGCGTTCGAGACCATGTCCGGCCTGCGGCGGGAAGAGTGGACCGGACGCATGCTGGACGACGCCTTTCCGGACATGGACGGGAAATGGCACGACCGGCTGGCCGAGGTCTCGGAATCGGGACGCTCCATTCGCTTCGAGAGCTATCTGCCCTCCCTGGACCGCCATATGGACATCGTGGCCTTTCGGCCCCGCCCGGAGCGGATCGCCCTGCTATTTTCCGATCTGACGCCCGGCAAACGGCTGGAGGCCCAGCTCCGCCAGGCCCAGAAAATGGAATCCATCGGGACCCTGGCCGGCGGCATCGCCCACGATTTCAACAACATCCTCTTTCCCATCATGGGATACGCCGAAATGGCCCGGGAGGAGTTGACCGAAGATTCCGGCCCGGGCGCCTACCTTCGGGAAATTCTTCGCGCCACCGGCCGGGCCCGGGACCTGGTCAACCAAATCCTCGCCTTCAGCCGCCAGACCGAACAGGAAATCCGGCCGCTCCAAGTGCAACCCATTTTAAAGGAAGCCCTCCATCTTCTCCGAGCCTCCATTCCTTCCAGCATCGACATCCGCCGGCACATCGACGCCCACTGCGGCGCGGTGCTGGGCGATCCGTCTCAAATTCATCAGATCGTCATGAACCTCTGCACCAACGCCTATCACGCCATGCAGCCCGGCGGCGGCCGGCTGGGGGTGGGGTTGGAGGAGGTGGACATCTCCGCTTCCGACGCCGACGAGAACCTGAATCTCTCGCCGGGACGGTACGTCCGCCTGACCGTCTCGGACACGGGCGGCGGCATCCCTCCCGTCGATCTGGAACGGATATTCGAACCTTACTACACCACCAAGGAACAGGGAAAGGGAACGGGACTTGGGCTGGCCGTGGTCCACGGCATCGCCCGGCGAAGCGGGGGAACGGTCACCGTCTACAGCGAGGTGGGCAAAGGGGCCACCTTTCACGTCTTTCTTCCCCGGATATCCTCCGAGGCCGCCCCGGTCTCCGGCGTGGAACAGCCCCTGCCCACCGGGAACGAACGGATTCTGGTGGTGGACGACGAAGCGCCCATCACCGGCATGTTGGAGCAAATGCTGACCCGCCTCGGCTACACGGTGACGGTGCGAACCCAAAGCCAAGACGCGCTGAATCTGTTCCGGAAAAATCCCGACCGCTTCGACCTGGTCCTCACCGACATGACCATGCCCGGGCTCGACGGAGTCCAGCTCACCCGGGCGCTGCTGGAGCAACGGCCGGGCCTGCCGATCATCCTGTGCACCGGTTTCAGCGAAAGCGTCTCCGAGGAGGAGGCCCGGGCCGCGGGGGTGCGGGCCTATCTGATGAAGCCGGTGGTCCGCTCCCAGCTCGCCCGGGCCATCCGCGAGGCCCTTGCGGCGGGACACGAAACCATTTTCTCCAAATTCGCCTGATTCGGCGTCTCCCGCAGCGGATATGGCAGGCACGGGGGCTCGCCGACCTCCACTTGCGACCTTCGAAAGTAAAACCATGCCCGACGCTTACCGCCCGCTCCCAAAAAATTACCGGAACCGCCACCCCTTCCGGCTGGCCGCGCCGTCCTTCATCTGGCCGGACACTTGGGCCGCAAACGCCCGAATGCTGGCCCCGGCCGTGGACGAAGTGGAACTGCTGCTGTTCGAAAGCAACGGCCTTCCCGACGAGGCGGAAATACGGGAGCTGGAACGAATTCGGCGGGACGCCGGCCTCGGCTACAACGTCCACCTGCCCACGGACGGGTCGCTGACCGATCCCGACCAATGGGAAACCGCCGCCCGGGCGCTTCAAACCGCCATGGAACGCACCGGGCCGCTGGAGCCGACGGTTTTCATTCTCCACCTGCCCGCGCCAAAAACGATCACGGAAAAGCGATGGCGAGAGACCGCCCACCGAGGACTCGAATCTCTGCTTTCCAACGGCGTTCCTTCCCGCCGGCTCGCGGTGGAAACCTTGGAAGACGGCCCCTTCGACCGAATCCAACCCATTGTGGAAGATTTCGACCTCTCCGTCTGCCTGGATACCGGCCACCTGTTGCTCCGGGCCGAAAACCCGGTGGTTTTCCTGGAAACCCATCGGAAACGGATTGCCGCCATCCATCTGCACGGCGTGGCCGACGGGAAGGACCACCAGCCCTTGAGCCGGTTTCCCGATGTGCTGGCGGCGGATTTCGCCGAGGGGCTAAACGATTTCCAAGGCGTGGTTTCGTTGGAGGTTTTCGGGTATGATTCCTTGGTTGAGTCGTTGGAAATTTTGGAATCGTGGTTTCCAGACCGGCCAAATTCCTTTCTGGGAAACGCCACCCCGTGACCGTCCGTAGCGGTCCATGAACCCCCGTGTGTCCGTGCCACGGCCAAGGCCCCGGCGCCAACCACCACCGCCACCCAAACAAAACCAACACCCAAACCCCAAAAAACAGGCGCCCCCCATGCAACTCGTCGCCGACAACCTCACCGTCACCAACCCGGTCGTTCGCCGGGCCATCGACGACCTCGACCCGGGCCCCGTTCAAGAATTGGTCAAGCGCTGTCTGGACGCCGGCGCCGAGGCCATCGACATCAATCCCGGTCCGTTGAAACGCGACCCGGAGCGCCGCATGACCTTTCTGGTGGAGGCGGTCCAGGCGATCACCGACAAACCCTTGCTGCTGGACACCACCAATCCCGCCGCCCTGGAGGCCGGCCTTGTGGCTTGTCGAAACGCCGCCATCATCAACGGGTTTTTCCTGGACCCGTTCCGGCTGGAGCACATCCTGCCCTTGGCGGCCCGGTTCAACACCGACATCGTCGGCTTCCTCCTCCGGCCGAACAGCCACGTTCCCCCGGACGAAGCGGAGCGCCTGGAAATCGCCGTGGCCCTCTACGCCGAGTTTCGCCAGACCGGCCTGCCGGAGGAGCGGCTCATCATCGATCCGGTCGTCGCGCCGCTGATCTGGGACGACGGCAACGTGCGGAACATGGCGGCGCTGTCGACGATCCGCAATCTGCCGGACCTCCTCGGCTTTCCGGTGCGAACCATCGCCGGGCTTTCCAACCTGACCATCGGCGACGCGCCCCGGTCCAAAAAAATCCGCATGGAGACCGCCTACCTGCCCATGCTGGCCGCCGCCGGGCTGGACATGGCGCTGCTCAACGTCTTTCGGGCCGAAACCGTCCGAACGGCCCGGGCCTGCAACGCGCTCACCGATCCGAAAATTTTCGCCTGGGAATCGGTTCCGGCCTTTCCCGACGACGGCTGAGGCGCGGAAGCCGTCCACCCGCAACCCCAATCCAACGCCCCGCTTCCGCCGTTCTCCGCTTCCGGACTTTCCGCCATCCCTTTCCGAACCGGGCCGCATCCGCCTCCACCGGCCGCCCGCGCCCAAATTAGGGCTTGTCAAAGAACCGGAATTTGCGTAAACCTTCCGACCAAATCCCCGTAAACCCGAAAAAATTCAGGATATTTCCAGAATTCGAGGCCATTTCATGCATTACGAAGGACGCGTCATCCGACCGCCCAGCGAGGCTTACAGCATCCTGCTTCAGGCCACGGTGGGCTGTTCCCACAACAAATGCGCCTTTTGCGGCACCTACAAGGACGAGCGCTTCAAAATCAAGCCCGACGAGATGATTTTCGGCGACATCGCCTACGCCGCCAAACACTTCAAGGACCGGCGACGGCTGTTCATCTGCGACGGCGACGCGCTCATCATTCCCCAGGCCCGGCTGGAGAAGATTCTCCAGGAAATCAAGCGCCGACTGCCCTGGGTGACCCGGGTGGGCGTATACGCCAACGCCAAAAGCATCGACATGAAAAGCCCGGAAGAGCTGGCGCGGCTCCACGAGCTGGGCATCGGCATCGCCTACCTGGGGCTGGAATCCGGCGACGACGTGACCCTGAAAAACATCCGCAAAGGCGCGGATTCCGAAAAAATGATCCGCATGGGCAGAAAAATCCGCGCGGCCGGGATCAAGCTGTCGGTCACCGTGCTGCTGGGCGTGGCCGGGCGCGAGCGCTCCGAAATCCACGCCGCCGAAACCGGCCGGGTGCTGTCGGCCATCGATCCGGAATTCGTGGGCGCGCTTTCGCTCATGCTCATCCCCGGCACGGAATTGCACGATCTCCACGAATCCGGCGATTTCGAGTTGCTGGGTCCCCAGGAGATGCTGCGGGAGCTGCGGACCATGATCGCCCACACCGACATGAGCCGGGGCCAGTTCCACGCCAACCACGCCTCCAACTACCTGCCCATCAAGGCGCGAATGCCCAAGGACAAAGAGGCGACCCTTCAACAAATCGACCAGGCCCTTTCCGGAAAAATCGGCCTGAAACCCGAATGGATGCGGGCGCTTTAGCGGCCCGGTCCCCCACACGGAGAATTCACCATGAGCAACGAAGCCCAGGAGTGCCGGGCCTTGGACGACGCCCTGTGCATCAACACCATCCGGACCCTTTCCATCGACGCCATCCAGGAGGCCAATTCCGGCCATCCCGGCGCGCCCATGGGGCTGGCCCCGGCCGCCTACGTGCTGTGGACCCGGATCATGAAGCACCATCCCACCAACCCGGCCTGGCCGAACCGGGACCGTTTCGTGCTGTCCGGCGGACACGCCTCCATGTTGCTCTACAGCCTGCTGCACCTCACCGGCTACGACGTGAGCATGGAAGACCTTCGCCAGTTCCGCAAATGGGGCAGCAAAACCCCGGGCCATCCGGAATACGGCCACACCCCGGGCGTGGAAACCACCACCGGCCCGCTGGGCCAGGGCGTGGCCAACGCCGTGGGCATGGCCATGGCCGAGCGTCACCTGGCCGCCCGATTCAACCAGGTGGGCCACGAAATCGTGGACCATTACACCTACGTGATGTGCGGCGACGGCGATTTAATGGAAGGCGTGGCCTCCGAGGCGGCCTCCATGGCGGGCCATCTGGGGCTGGGCAAGCTCATCTGCATCTACGACGACAACCGCATTTCCATCGAGGGCGCCACGGACATCACCTTCACCGAGGACGTGGCCCTGCGCTTCAAGGCCTACGGCTGGCAGGTGATCTCGGTCGCCGACGGCAACGACGTGGACACCATCCAGGCGGCGATCGAAGCGGCCAAGGCCAACGCCGAGCGGCCCAGCATCATCATTTTGCGCACATTCATTGCCTACGGAAGCCCCAACAAGCAAGGCTCGGCGGACGCCCACGGCGCGCCCCTGGGGGTGGACGAGGTGAAGTTGACCAAACGGAACCTGGGCTGCAACGAGGACGAATGCTTCTGCGTGCCGGAAGACCCGCTCCGGATTTTCCGGCAATGCGTCGACAAGGGCGCGGAAGCCGAGGCGGAGTGGAAGGCGCGGTTCGACACATGGCGGGAAAAGTATCCGGGCCTGGCCCGGGATTGGGACGAAGCCATGAGCGGCGCCCTGCCCGACGGCTGGGACACCGCCCTGCCCGACTTCCCGGCGGACGGCCCCCCGGTGGCCACCCGGGCCGCGTCCGGCCAGGTGCTCAACGCCCTGGCGGAGCGGATTCCCACCCTCATGGGCGGTTCCGCCGACCTGGCGCCCTCCAACAAAACGCTGATCAACTCGGACCATGACTTCCAGAAACCTGGCTACAACGGCCGGAACATCCGCTTCGGCGTCCGGGAACACGCCATGGGCGCGATCATGTCCGGCCTGGCGCTCCACGGCGGCATCCGGCCCTACGGCGGCACCTTTCTGGTCTTCGCCGACTACATGCGGTCCACCATCCGGCTGGCGTCTCTGATGCGAATTCCGGTGGTCTACGTGTTCACCCACGACAGCATCGCGGTGGGCGAGGACGGCCCCACCCATCAGCCGGTGGAACATCTGGCCGGGCTCCGCTCCATCCCCGGCCTGGTGGTGTTGCGGCCGGCCGACGCCGCCGAAACCCGGGAAGCCTGGCGCGTGGCGGTCACCTCCCAGGACACGCCGGTGGCCCTCATTTTGAGCCGACAGAAGCTGCCGGTGCTGGATCGCAAAAAATACGCCGCCGCCGACAACCTCAGCCGGGGCGCCTACATCCTCTCCGATTGCGACGGGACGCCGGAAATCATCCTCATCGCCACCGGCTCCGAAGTACCCCTGGCCCTGGCCGCACAGGGAACGCTGGCGGAAAAGGAGGTGGCCGCCCGCGTGGTTTCCATGCCGAGCTGGGAGCTGTTTCAGCAGGCCCCGCCGGAATATCGAGACGAGGTGCTGCCGCCCACCGTCCCCGCGCGGCTGTCCATCGAGGCGGGGTTGCCCATGGGTTGGGAGCGGTACACCCTGCGCTCCGACGCCATCATCGGCGTGGAAGGCTTTGGCGCTTCCGCCCCCGGCCCGGTGCTGATGGAAAAATTCGGCTTCACCGTGGAAAACGTGGTGCGGCGCGTCCAGGCGTTGCTGGGAGAAGACTAAGCCATGCCCCGGGGAACGGACCGGCCGGGCCGGCGGCCTTCCAAGGCCGGCGACGCGGCGAAAGGCAAACGGAAGGACCGCTCCCCGGGACACGGCGCCGGTCGACCCCGTTCATCCGGGACTTCGACCGAAACGCCCGAACGCCGGAAAAAAGAGCCTCGGAATCCGGGGTCTCGCACGTCCGAGCGCCCGGAAAAGGGGACTTCCAACTCTCAAACCCAATCCCAAAAAAGACCCGCCGGCAACCCGCCGCGCCGAGGAAAGGCCGGGCCAACGGCCAACGGTCCCCATCGGCCCGGCCGGGACGGCGGTCCCCGGCCCCCCGAGAAGCCTCGCCCCAAATCCGCCTCCGGCCCCGCCGGTCCGGGCCGGAGCGGATTTCTCTACCAGAAGAACGGCCGATATTTCGCCCAGGTTCCCGGCGGCATGGAGGAACTGGCCGCCGCGGAAATCCTGGCGCTTGGCGGCCGGAACGCCGAACCGACCGTCCGGGGCGTCCACTTCGACGCCAAGCCGGCCGCCGTTTACGCCGTGACCTACGGCGCCCGGCTGGCCACCCGGGTTCTGGCCCCGCTGCTCGCCTTCCCCTGCCCCAACTCCGACGTGCTGTACCAAAAAGCCCACACGCTGCCGTGGAATTCCTTGCTGCGGACCGACGAAACCTTTGCGGTTGTCGCCAACGTCGCCCGAAGCGCCGTCACCCACTCCCAGTTCGCCGCGTTGCGGGTGAAAGACGCCGTGGCCGACCGCTTTCAGGAGCGGATCGGCAAGCGGCCGTCCGTGGACCGGCGCGATCCGGATCTGTGGATCAATCTGCACATCCACGAAGACACGGCGACGATTTCTCTGGACCTGTCCGGCGGCTCCCTGCACAAGCGGGGCTACCGGCGGGAGGGGCTGGAAGCGCCCATGCAGGAAACCCTGGCCGCCGCCATCATCCGGCTGGCGGAATGGGACGGCGACCGGCCGATTCACGATCCCATGTGCGGGTCGGGGACCTTGCTGTGCGAGGCGGCGATGGAATATTGCCGGGTTCCCGCGGGCCACCTGCGGGAGAAGTTCGGATTCGAACGGTTGCCGGATTTCGATCCGATCCTTTGGAAAGCGGTTCGCCAGCGGATGGACGAGGATATTCGTCCGTTGCCGGGGGATTTGATTTTCGGCGGGGATTCCGACGGAAAAGCGGTGGCGGTGGCCCGGGCGAATCTGAAGCAGCTTCCCGGCGGGGAAAAGGTGACGCTTCGGAGAGCGCGATTTCAGGAATTGGAGGGGCTACAGGATTGCGTGATCGTGGCGAACCCGCCCTACGGCGTCCGGATGGGCGACGGCGATCCGGGGGAGCCGATCACGGAACTGGGGGACTTTTTGAAACAGCGGTGCCAGGGGTCCACGGCGTATCTTTATTTCGGGGACCGGGAGTTGATTAAGAAGGTGGGGTTAAAGCCGGCCTGGAAGAAGCCGTTGCGGAACGGAGGGTTGGATGGGCGGTTGGTGAAGTATGAGTTGTATTGAATTTTTGAGGATAAACGAAGATATGGGTGAAACATGGACTGCGGGAGGTTTCCCATAAACAATTGAGGTGACGATAACCGCCGCTTCCTCCTCGTTTCCCGCTACGCATTTTCATCCAGCGTCTTCTTGTATGTTTGTTGGATGATCCAGGCATCGTAACTGGCGCGATGGCGCACCAAATTCATCTCGGCGACGACCTTGTCTTTCGTTGCGTGCCATATTTCCATCTGCCTCTCGGATAGGATCATTTCCAGTGGACTTACGCTGAATTTCATTGGTTTTCTTGCGACATGGAACAACGTCGTCAGCCAGGGTTTGTCCACGACCCACCCGTCGGTATACAGCGTCGTCCCATTCAGCAGCTCATTCAATCTTTCGGTCACAACCCCGATCGGTTTCCCATACGTTTCCAGAATGTCTCTTGCAACTCGATGGACCTTCTCGGCATTCTTGTCCCAATGGGTCCAATCCGGCGCCGGCAAAATGAGCGTACAAAACTTTTTTCCATCGTTTAACGCAACGCCAATTTCTATCGGGTAGCTCGCGCCACCGAATCCAGAAGCTTCCACATCGATGATAAAGGGTTCTTTCGTCTTATTCATCATGCGCTCCTTTATTCGAATAACGAAAAATCCATCGGGCGGCAAATGCGGAGGGATGGGGCCATTGGGAGTTTAACGTGAGCTTCCAATTGGCCTGAAAACCGGTCATATTCGCCGTGGATTCAAATCAGAAAACCATGCAAACGGGCCGGCAATGATGAAAAGAGAACTGGATGGGCGAGGCTGAATCAGAGGAAAATTAAGTCGCCATTTTTTTTCGTCAATCCCTACAACTTTCCTCCGTGCTTTTGCCGAATCGGATTCGCATGTTCAAGTCGGCCGGGCGAGGAAAGAGCCGATGCCCAAAACCCTGGACTTCGCCATCATCCAGCTGGCTGGATGGGACGACGGCCGGCCCACTCACGATCCAATGTGCGGATGGGGAACACTGCTGTGCGAGGTGGCGAGGGAATATTGCCGGATTTCCGGCGGGCATCTGCGGGACAATTTCGGGTTTGAACGGCTGCCGGATTTCGATCCGATTCTCTGGAAAGCGGTTCGCCAGCGGATGGACGAGGATATTCGTCCGTTGCCGGAGGATTTCGTTTTCGGAAGGGATTCCGACGGAAAAGCGGCGGCGGTGGCCCGGGCGAATCTGAAGCGGCTTCCCGGCGGGGAAGCGACTGTGTTGGGCAGGCACGGGGCCTGCCCCTACCGGAAAATCCGTTTCTGGCAAAGACGAAATTCTGGCCGCCCTCAATTATGTTTCTCGCCTTCGGGAAAAAATCGGGTTCCAAAAGCCGCCCCGGCGAAAACGGACAGCCATCGGGGAACCGATGAAAACCAATGCCGGTTTCCGGTTCGGCAAATACCCGCGCTTTCTGGCAGGCCCGGTCGATTCGATCCTCGATTTCGCGACGCAGGCTCGGGCTTTCTTCCAGCAATTCGCCGATGTCCATCCGCCGGATTCGGATGGTCCGCTCCCAGCTTTTGGACCGTTTTTCCGGCCGATATCGCCATTTCAACAGATGGGCGACGAGCACCGCGAATCGGCCGATCAATTCCCGCTTCTGACTTCGGCCCATGGCTTCCAGTTCCTCGGCCACGTTTTCCAGGTTAAGGAATGATCGGAAACAACCTGAACAAAAATGCATCCGTATCGCATTTCAAGTTCCCGCAGATCGCTTTGGCGAGGAATGAAACCAATGCGCTATTGTTCAAGTTAATTCCGGACTGACCCCAAGCTCGGACAACCGGCCTTCCCGCAACAATCGGGCCGATTCCAGAAGCCATCCGGCATAGTCGTTTTCAAGAGCAACGCTTCCCATTTGGATTCCCCCGATATCGGGAAAATGATACGAAAAAATGGCGGACGAGGGCGAAGTGAAGCCCCGAAATTCACGCCGACATCGCCGCCGCTTCCCGCGCCAGCCGTTCCAACGCCTTTTTGAAATCGGTGGGCATGACCTTGACGAACCGGGGGAGCCAGGCATCCCAGTCGTCCAGAATCCGCCGGGCGGTCTGGCTTTTGGTGTGGCGCCAGTGGCGCTCGATCAGCTCGCGGAGTTCGGCGACGTCTCCCTCGTCTTCCACCGATTCCAGCTCCACCATTTCCATATTGCACCGATGTTTGGCGAAGTCGCCCTTTTCGTCCAGCACGTAGGCGATCCCGCCGCTCATGCCCGCGGCGAAATTGCGGCCGGCGCGGCCCAGGATGACGGCGCGGCCGCCGGTCATGTACTCGCAGCCGTGGTCGCCCACGCCCTCCACCACCGCGCGGACGCCGCTGTTGCGCACGCAAAACCGCTCCCCGGCCAGCCCGTTGATGTAGGCTTCGCCGGAGGTCGCCCCGTAAAAGGCCACGTTCCCGATCAGGATATTTTCCGCCGGATCGATCTTCGATTCCGCCGGCGGGCGAATGGTCAATTTCGCCCCGGACAGCCCCTTGCCGAAATAGTCGTTGGCGTCCCCCCGGATGTGGAAGGTCATGCCCGGCGCGCCAAAGGCGCAAAAGCTTTGGCCCGCCGACCCCGAGGCGTTGACCACGATGGTGTCTTCGGGCAGCCCTTTCTCGCCGTACTTTTTCGTCAACTCGTAGCTCAGCAAAGTCCCAAAAGTTCGGTGGACATTGCGAATGTTCAGCTCCACCGCCACCCGCTCGCCCCGCTCCAGGGCCGGGGCGGCTTTTTCGATGAGCGCGTGGTCCATCTTTTCGGCCAGCCCGTGGTCCTGATCCGGCCGAAAGCAGGAGGGCAACAGCCCCTCCGGCGTTTCGGGGACCCGCAGAATCGGCGTCAAATCCAGCCCGGCCGCCTTGGGATGGTCCGCCGCCGGAACCGCCGTCAGCCGATCCGCCCGGCCGACCATCTCCTCCACCGTCCGAAAGCCCAGCCGCGCCATGATGACCCGCAGGTCCTCGGCGATGAACCGCATCATGGCGATCACGCGCTCCGGCTTCCCGGTGAATTTCTTGCGGAGTTCCGGGTCCTGGGTGGCGATTCCCACCGGGCAGGTGTTGAGATGGCAGACCCGCATCATGATGCAGCCAAGGGCCACCAGGGAGATGGTCCCAAAGCCGAATTCTTCGGCCCCCAGCAGGCAGGCCACCGCCACGTCCCGGCCGGTCTTGAGCTGGCCGTCGCATTCCACCCGGATGCGGCTCCGCAACCCGTTTTCCACCAGCGTTTGCTGCGTTTCCGCCAAACCCAACTCCCAGGGCAGGCCGCCGTGGCGAATGGAGGTCTGGACCGACGCGCCGGTGCCGCCGCCGTGGCCGCTGATGAGCACCACGTCGGCCCGCCCCTTGGCCACGCCGGCGGCCACCGTGCCCACGCCCACTTCGGAAACCAGCTTCACGTTGATCCGGGCTTTGGGATTGGCGCATTTCAAATCGTGGATGAGCTGGGCCAAGTCCTCGATGGAGTAGATGTCGTGGTGGGGCGGCGGCGAGATCAGGCCCACGTAGGGCGTGGAGTGGCGGGTTTGGGCGATCCAGGGATAGACCTTGAACCCCGGAAGCTGGCCGCCCTCGCCGGGCTTGGCGCCCTGGGCCATCTTGATCTGCAAATCCACGGCGTTGGCCAGGTAATGAGCCGTGACGCCGAAACGGCCGGAGGCGATCTGCTTCACCGCGCTGTTGCGCCAGTCGCCGTCGGGATCGGGCGCAAAGCGGTCGGCGTCCTCGCCGCCCTCCCCGGAATTGCTCCGCCCGCCCAGCCGATTCATGGCCACGGCCAGACATTCGTGGGCCTCTTTGCTAATGGACCCGTAGGACATGGCCCCGGTCTTGAACCGCTTCACGATCTCGGTCCAGGGTTCCACCTCTCCGATGGGAACCGGCGTCGCGCCGTCCTCGTCGAAGTCCAGCAACCCGCGTATTTCGCCGCCCTCCCGGTTCTGGCGCTCCACCTCGGCGGTGAACTGGTCCCAGGCGTCCCGGCTTTCCTCCCGCACCGCCTGCTGGAAGCGGGCCACCATCAATGGAGAGTACTGATGGGATTCGCCGCCCCGCCGCCATTGATATTTCCCGCCGATCTCCAGGGCGTCGGAGCCGGGAATCCGCGCCGGCGGAAAGGCCCGATCGTGACGGCTTTTGCATTCCCGGGCGATCACCTCCAGCCCGGCCCCGCCCAACCGGGAAGCGGTTCCGGCGAAGTAATCTTCCACCACGGCGTCGGACAGGCCCACGATCTCGAAAATCTGTGCGCCCCGGTAGCTTTGCAGGGTGGAGATTCCCATTTTGGCCATGACCTTGAGAACGCCCTTGCCCGCCGCCTTGACGAACTTGGCGATGGCCTTTTCCGGATCGCCGTCGATATTTCCATTTTTGCAGAGGAGGTCGATGGTCTCCATCGCCAGGTAGGGGTTCACCGCCCCCGCGCCGTAGCCGAACAGGCAGCAGAAATGGTGGACCTCCCGGGCCTCGCCGGTTTCGGCGATCAGGCCGCACAGGGTCCGGAGCCCGTTCCGAATCAGGTGATGATGCGCCGCGCCCACCGCCAGCAACATGGGAACCGGCATCCGTTCCGTGCTCACGCCCCGATCCGAGAGAATCAGAATTTCCGCGCCGTTTTGGACGGCGGTCGCCGCCGCTTCGCGAATCTTTTCCAAAGCGTCCCGGAGTCCGTCGCCGTCCGCGTCCGCCGGAAACAGCGTGGAAACCGTCTCCACCTTCAGATGGTTCTGCTCCCGAATCTGGGCGAGCCGGCGGTCGGTCAACACCGGTTCGTCCAGCCGGAGCTGGCGGCAATGATCGGCGGTCTCCTGGAACAGGTCCCGCTCCCGGCCCAACGGCGTAACCAGGGAGGTGACCAATTCCTCCCGGATCGGGTCCAATGGCGGGTTGGTCACCTGGGCGAAGAGCTGCCGGAAGTAATCGTAGAGAAGCCGGGGACGCCGAGAGAGCACCGCCAGCGGAATGTCGTCGCCCATGGAGCCGACCGCCTCCTTGCCGTCCCGGGCCATGGGCGTCAGCAGCAACCGCAAATCCTCCTGGCTGTAGCCGAACGCCTGTTGGCGGGCCGGCAACGTGGCCGGGTCGGACGTTTCCCGCTTCTCCGGCGCGGGCAGCCGGTCGAAGCGGATCAGGTTCCGTTCCAGCCACTTCCGATAGGGCTGGCGATGGGCCATCCAGTCCTTGATCTCCTCGTCCTCCACGATCCGCCCCGCTTCCGTGTCGGCCAGAAACATCCGGCCGGGCTGGAGGCGACCTTTCCGGGCCACCCGCTCCGGTTCGATCTCCAGCGCCCCGGTTTCCGAGGCCATCGCCACGAAATCGTCGGTGGTGACGGTATAGCGACCGGGGCGCAGCCCGTTGCGATCCAGCACCGCCCCGATGGTCCGTCCGTCGGTGAAGGGAATGGAAGCCGGGCCGTCCCAGGGCTCCATCAGGCAGGAGTGGTATTCGTAGAACGCCCGCCTTTGCTCGCTCATGGTTTCATGGTTCTGCCAGGCTTCGGGAATGAGCATCATCATGGCGTGGGGCAGGGAGCGGCCGGTGTGGCAGAGCAGCTCCACGGCGTTGTCCAGAATGGCGCTGTCGCTGGCGCCCGGCGTGGCCACGGGCCGCAGCTGCTTCACCGCCTCGCCGAACCATTCGGAATGGAACAAATGCTCCCGCGCGTTCATCCAATTGGCGTTGCCGCGCATGGTGTTGATTTCCCCGTTATGGCAGAGAAACCGGAACGGCTGGGCCAGCTCCCAGGTCGGGAAGGTGTTGGTGGAGTAGCGCTGATGGACCAGGGCCAGGCCGCTCTCCATGGCCGGATCGGCGAGATCGGGGAAATAGGGGCCGATCTGGTGGGCCAGGAACATCCCCTTGTACACCAGGGTGCGGCAGGAGAGGCTGGGGATGTGGAAGTATCCGCCCTGGGGCAGATCGGCGTCCCGAACCGCGTTTTCGGCCATCTTCCGGGCCAGATAAAGGCCGCGCTCGAAATCGGCGGTGGTCTCGGCGCGTTTGTCCCGGGCAACGAAAATCTGCCGGATCGCCGGCTCCGCCCCATGGGCGATGTGGCCCAAGGCCTCGCTGTTCACCGGAACATCCCGCCAACCGGCGACTTGTTGCCCGGCCCGGACCACCGCGCCTTCCAAGAGTTCCACGCAGCGCTTCGCCTGTTCGGGGTCCGGCGGCAGAAACACCAGCCCCGCGCCATATTCCCGCTCGCCGGGCAGGTTGAATTCGCAGGCCTTTCGCAGGAATTGATGGGGCATCTGCATGAGAATCCCCGCGCCGTCGCCGGTGGATTCGTCGCAGCCGCAGGCCCCGCGATGGGCGAGATTCTCCAGGATTTTCAGCGCGTCGGCGACCACGCGATGGGATTTTTGGCCGCGCAGATGGCAGATCATGCCCACGCCGCAGGCGTCTCGGGCAAGGCGGGGGTCGTGGAGACCCCGGGGATTCCGGGAAAAATGGCTGGGGAAATTCACGGGTTTGGCGCACCTATCGGTTCGGAGTTGATCGGTCGGGCTGGGTCGTGCGCCGTCCTGGAGCGGAAACTCGCGGAGATGGTTTGGGATTCCCCGGGAAAACCGACGAAATTCCCGATCGGAGTTTGGGTCCAAGGCCGGGCGGATCAGTGCCGTTTTCCGCAGACCGCGAAGCCGGGGCGATGTTCAGGATGGGCACGATTCAAAATGCATCTTACCATAGTATACAAGGTGTGTGCCATACCATAAAATCGCCGCGACAATCCATAGCCAATGGATATGTGAGAAGATTTTGCTTTTCAGGGGGCAACGCTTTGCGATATGTCGGCAACAATTTTGTGTTGATTTTTGGAAATTTTAAACAAAATTGTTCGTCGCCAGACAAAAATATCCGGTTCCACCGCCCGCAGCTCCCCTCCACTTTCGATTGCCGCTGTCCCCAAAATTCTGCTATCCAGAAAGATAACCGCCGAGAACCGAACGCCCAAGCGATTTTCCAGGAGGTCCACCCATGAAATTCCCCTACGGCATCGCCGATTTCAACGCGGTCATTACCGAAGATTATTACTATTGCGATCGATCGGACCGGATACCCTCGCTGGAACGGATGGGGAAATACCTCCTATTCATTCGCCCCCGCCGCTTCGGGAAAAGTCTTCTCGTTTCCATGCTCCATCACTACTACGATATCCTTCAAAAGGATCGTTTCGACACCCTTTTCGGCGGACTGGCGGCCGGAAAAAATCCGACGCCGGAACGAAACCGATTCCTGATTCTGAAATGGGATTTTTCGTGGGTCGATCCCACGGGAGGCCCGGACCGGATTCGCCGGTCCCTTCACGACCACATCAACGTCTGCATTGAACACTTCTGCGGCCGGTACCGGGAAATCCTCGAAAAGCCGACGCCCATCAACTGGGACAACGCGCTGGTTTCCATCAAACATCTTTTGTCCGCCGTTCAGCGGACGGGCCATCCGCTCTATCTGCTCATCGACGAGTACGACAATTTCGCCAACGAAGTGCTGACGCTGATCCAGGATGAAAACGATGTCTACACCGCCCTGGTTCATCAGAACGGCCCCCTGAAAACGCTGTTCAAGGGCCTCAAATCCGCCGCAGGCGAGGGATTGATCGAGCGAATGTTCATCACCGGGGTGTCGCCCGTGGTGCTCAGCGACATCACCAGCGGATACAATATCGCGGAGAACATTTACCTTCGAGCCGTATTTAATGACCTATGCGGCTTCACTGAAAATGAAGTGCGGGACATGCTTATGTCCGTCGCGAAGGAATGCGGCTTTGAAGAAGCCAAAGCCGGCGATGCACTAAACCTTATGCGGACCTACTACAACGGCTATTGCTTTTCCCCCGGCGCGGAATCCTTGATTTACAACCCGACACTGGCCATTTATTTCGCCAAATTTTTCCAGGAAGACTGCAAATACCCCCGCAAAATGCTCGACGCCAATTTGGCGACCGACGAGGCCAAACTGGAATACGCGGCGGAAATCGCGGGGGGTCGGGAAATGCTTCTTCACGCCTTGCGGGAAGACGGGCCGTTGACGGTCTCGGACATCTCGGACCGGTTCGGCGTGCGGGACATGCTGGAAGATGAAAGCCAGGATCACGTTTTTACGGCATCGTTTCTATACTACTTCGGCGTTCTGACCATCACCGGCGACACGCCGGACGGCGAATTGATTCTACGAGTGCCCAATCTAGTGGTTCGCGGGATGTACGTGGATAAAATCCGGCGCATGTTGCTTCCCAACCCCATGGAGCGGGACGACGGCCGTTTTGCGGCCAAAAAAGTGTACCAAAAAGGCGACATGGCTCCCCTGTGCGATTTCATGGAAAATCGGTTTTTCAAGGTTTTCCACAACCCGGATTACCGGTGGGCCAATGAACTGACCGTTAAAACGGCCTTCCTGATGTTGCTGTACAACGATATTCTCTACATCATGGATTCGGAGCGGGAAATCGGCAGAAGCCGGGCCGACCTGACCATGATCATTCGCCCGGACATGCGGCACTACGAAATTTTCGACGTGGTAATCGAGTTCAAATTCGTACCGCTGAAAGCCGCCGGAATTTCCGGCGAGCAAGCGAAAAATCTGTCGCCGGAGGAATTGCAAGCAATACCGGCCATGGCGTCGGAAATGAAAATCGCCCGGGAGCAGGCCGCTCGATATGGGGATGAACTGGAGCAAAAGTACGGAAACCTTCGGCTTCGGCGGTATGCGGTGGTTTCTCTTGGGTTCGAAAGAATCTGGTGGGAAGAGGTGGAAAAGCCGGGGAGATAAGCTGCCTCCGCCCGATGCGCTTTTCGAATTCATGATTATTCTTTCCGTTTGAATCCGGACGGTTTCCCGTCGCACCCCTTCTTTTCCGTCCGGAATTTCCCGTCACGCAGTTGCCCCGCACCCCACCCCAAGGAGGAAGCGCCATGCTCTTCGTCACCAACCGCAAGCCCAAGCAATCCATCCGCAGCCGAGCCAACCGGAAGTTCACCTTCGACCTGGACGACAACGCGCCGAGCAACTCTATTTTTTTCTGCGAACGCACCGGGCCGGAGGCGTACGTGGAGATCAAAAGCGAAAATTTTTTCCCCCGGGTCAAGGAATCCGACTATCGCCAGGTGCTGATGTTCATCCACGGTTTTTCCGTTCTGCCGGAAGCGGCCTTCGGGTCCGCGGCCGAGCTTCAGGAGCTGTTCGACCGGAAGAAGCCCAACGAAGTACAGGTGATCCCGCTGATCTGGCCCTGCGACAACGATTTCGGCATTGTGAAGGACTATTGGGACGACCAGAAGTCGGCCGACGAGAGCGGATTTTCCTTCTCCCGCCTGCTGGACATGTTTATCGCCTGGCAGGCCAAGCAGATCGAATCGGACGACATGGAGCCCTGCTACAAATTCATCAACGTGCTGGCCCACTCCATGGGGAACCGGGTGTTGCGGGAAACCCTGCGGGCCTGGCATAAATATGAAAACTGCGGCGAAGGCGTGCCCAAGTTTTTCCGCAACGTTTTCATGGTCGCGCCGGACGTGGTCAACGAAACGTTGGAATTCGGCCAGCCCGGCGAGCTGATCGCCCAGTCGGCCCGAAACGTGGTGGTCTATTTCGCGGGGGACGACCTGGCGCTGCGGGCCAGCAAGGCGTCCAACCTGAAAAACCGGATCGCCAGCCGCCGCCTGGGCCACTCCGGCCCGGAAGATTTCGGCCGGGTGCCGGGAAACGTCTGCGCGGTGGATTGCGACGAGGTGAACACCCGGTACGACCGCCCCACCGGCCACACCTATTTCCGATACGGCGATCGCGCCGGGGAACCGGGCGTGGTATTCGATCAAATCTGGTTCGTCATCGACACCGGCCGTTTCCTGCCGGACGACGATCCCAGGCGGTTGTTCATTATTCACGCGGATTGATGGAGGGGGCGGCCGGCGGGCTGGGGCGCCGGCCGTCCCTTCGGTTCTTGCCGAGGTTTTCATATGTAGGGCGCTGCTTGCCGCGCCCCGGTTCGTGAAGAAAAATCGCTGATGTTCCCCGGAAGAACAATGCGGGCCTCGGCCACGATGACCGGATGGAGGGAAAACGATTTGCGTACCCGCGTTGGCCGGGGCGCGGCAAGCAGCGCCCCTACGGTTTGGCGTACCGGACAAGAAAATCCCGCCCATCCCTCCAATCCCAAAAATCCCGGTTCAAACCCGCTTCCTCCTGACAAATTTCCATTTTCCCCCGCGCCCGTTTTTTTGATACATTCCGTTTTTCGTCTCCCCGTCCGCACCCCAACCCCGGAGCCTTTCCATGCCCCAAACCGTTCGTCCCCACGTTTCCCTCGACGGCAACCTGCTGGAATTTTTTGCGAACGATCCGAGCGGCAAGCCGCTGGAGGAACGAACGCTCTCCGACAACGATTTCCAAACCTTTCGCCGCTGGATCGAGACCTACCGGAATTGCCTGCGCAAATCCGACGAGGCGGCGGTGCTGTTGCGGATCGGCCGGGAGATGTACCACTGGCTGAACGGGGCCTCCGGGGCCATGGATCGGCTGCTGGACGACGGCGGGCCGCCGGTCGCGGTGGAATTTCGGATTCCCAAGCGGCGGCCCCGGCCCGGCAATCCGACCCATCAAAACGAGCTGACCTTCCTGGACGTTCCCTGGGAGCTGCTGGCGGAGGACGGCGTCCATCTGGCCGGGGACGACTACACCCAATTCTGCCCGGTGCGGCGGATCGGGAATCCAACCGCGCCGGAGCCCCCCTCGCAATTTCGCCTGTCCGCCGTGTTCATGGCGGCGGAGCCCCGGGACGCCCATTCACATCTGCGCTACGAGGCGGAGGAAACCGCAATCATGACCGCCACCGGGGACATCGGCATGGACCTGGTGGTGGAGGAAAGCGGCGCCCTGGACCAGCTCCGGCAGCGGCTGGCCAAATTCGGCAGGCCGGACCTGCTCCACCTTTCCTGCCACGGCCACAACGAACCCGCCCCCGTGCTGGCCCTGGAAGACGAACGGGGCTACACGGCCCTCGCCTCCCCGCCGGAGCTGCACCAAACCCTGGCCGATCACCGGCCCAAACTCCTCTTCCTCTCCGCCTGCCTCACCGCCGCGTCCGGTCCCGGAAAATCCGGCCGGTCCGGTCCGGTCGGGATGGACGGCGAATCCGGCGGGGACGCGCTGGTCAACTCCTTCGCGGCGTCCATGATCCAGTTCGGCTGCCCGGCGGTGCTGGGCTGGGCCGGTTCCGTGAGCGACGCGGGCGCGACCCGGTTCGCGGAGAAGCTCTACGGCGATTTGGCCACCAGCAACGCCCTGGAAACCGCCGTGGCCCGGGCCCGGGCGGCGTTGCTGAATCCCGGCGACGCGGCGAAACCCGATTCCCGCCCCTCCCGGGACTGGCACCTGGCGCGGCTGTGGCTGGGGCCGGCGGGCGGGGCCGCGCTCTGCGCCGGGGACCGGGCCCGGCGGCTGGTTCCCCACGACCGGGGCCACCGGGAGTTTCTGGACGCGGTTCGCAAGCGGGTGCCGGTGGCGGGCTACGCGGAATTCGTGGGCCGGCGGCGGCAGATTCAGGACGCGCTGCGGGAGTTCCGCGCCCCCGCCCGGGCGGGCGTGCTGATCCACGGCTTCGGCGGCCAGGGCAAGTCCAGCCTGGCGGCGCGGATCGCCAACCGGCTGGGGGACCACAAAACCGTGGTGGTTTTCGGCGCGGAAAACGAGACGCATCGCTACCGGGCGCACCGGATTCTCCAAACGGTGGCGGCGGCGTACGAAAATCCCGCCGTGAACGCCCTCGTGGACGAACACGCGCCCCGGGTCCGGAAAAACCCGGCCGAGCTGACCCCGGCCCTGCGGGCGATCCTGAACGGCCCCTGCGCGGACCCGGCGGACGGCGTTCCGCCCATGCTGCTGATCGTGGACGACCTGGAAAAGGTGCTGGTTCCCCCGACCGGCGACGGGCTGCACACGGTGGAAAAGGACTACGCGGACGGGCTTTGCGCCCTGATCCGGGCCTTCGACGGCGCGGAAACCCGCTCCCGCCTGCTGATCACCAGCCGGTACGAATTCTCCCTGGCGGGCGGGCTGGAGGCGCGGCTGCTTTCCCTCCAACTGCCGCCCATGCGCCGGCACGAGCGGGACAAGCAGGCCGACGCCAAGCTGCGGGTGCTGGCGCCGGAAGCCGGGGCGGCGGAGCGGGACGGGCGCTCCAAGCTGTTCGAAACGGTGATCGAGGCGGCCCGGGGCAACCCCCGCTTGCAGGATTTGCTGTTCACCCTGGCGGTGGAATCGCCGGAAGCCTGCGAGCGGGCGTTGACGCGAATGAAGGCGGAGCTGGCCGGGACGGGAGCGGCGGCCGCGCCGGACGGGGCGGCGGATCGGGAAGCGGCCGGTCCGCCAACGACCGGCGCGGACACCGAGGCGGAGCGGGCCTTGATCGGCTTTTTCCAGGGGCTGGCCGTGCGGGGGCTGGTGGAGCTGCTGCGGCCGGCGGAGCGGGACCTGCTCCAGGCCTCGGCCGTGTTCGGGGTACCGGCGCCGATGTCGGTGTTCGGGACGCTGGCGGACGGGGCCGAGGCCGCCGGGCGGCGGCTCCTGTCCCTGACCCTGTGGGACCGGTTCGAGGACATGATGAACCCGGAAACGGCGGCCGCGGCGGTGAACGGACTGGCGCGGAGCCTGGCCTTCGCGCCGGAAGGAACCGGCGGGTGGCGGATTCCCGAGCCGGACGAAGGACTGGCGAATTGGGTGGCGGAAACCGCGTTGCCGGAACTCTTCGCGGCGTGGGGCGGGGCGGATGGAAAAACGCGGCCGTATCCGGCGGATTGGCAGCTCGCGGCGCTGGGGGCGCGGGCCAAGGATACGACGGTGCTGAAAGCGACGGCG
>JBKHDD010000046.1:0-27681 GCA_046541515.1 Desulfococcaceae bacterium | reverse complement strand
CGAATTCCGTTTTGTGGGAGAGGGACCAGTGCCAATCCTGCACGGGTAGGGGAACGCCCCGGTCGGATTTTTCCAGACTTTCGAGGGAGAAAAAATCGAGGCCGCTTCGCCGGGCGGAGGCCAGGACGGCTTCCCGGGCGAAACGGCTCAAGAGAGGGGCCCGGCCTCGGAGCGGGTGGTTCCGGATTTCCGCCGGAACCCGCCACACGACCGGGCGAAGAACAAAACGGGAGGTGGAGTCAATGCCGTTCACTTTGAAATGGCCAATGGACGGCGGCAAAGGCCGGGCGAAGGGGATACGCCCGGCCATTTTCCGCCAAAATGAACGGTATGGAAGAAGCGGCGGCCTGAACCAAAAATTCGGACAGGCCGGCCATGACTGACCTATTCGGCTTCTTCGGCGGAATCGACGGATTTAAGGATCATCCGGCAGTCGGCCACGGTGGCGCCCTGCCCCTTCTCGTAGACCAGCAGGGGGTTGACGTCCAGCTCCTCGATCTCGGGGTGGTTGATCACCATGGCGGAAAGGCCCACGAGCTGCCGCTCGATGGCCTCGATGTCGCAGGCGGGCCGGCCCCGAAACTCTTGCAGCAGCTTGTAGGCGGAGATGTTCTGGACCATCCGCCGGGCCTCGTTTCGGCCAATGGGGGCCAGCCGGAAGGCCACGTCCTTAAACACCTCCACGAAGATGCCCCCGAAGCCGAACATCAGCAACGGCCCGAAAATGGGATAGCGATTGGAGCCGAGGATCACCTCCACCCCGTCCTTGGGCGCCATCTTCTGGACCAGCACGCCGCGGATATCCGCGTCGGGGCTGTATTCCCGGGCGTTTTTCATGATTTCGTCGAAGGCCGCCCGAACCTCGTCGGCGGTCTTCATGCCCACCTTCACCCCGCCGGCGTCGGATTTGTGGAGAATCTGGGGCGAGACGATCTTCATCACCACCGGGTACTCCATCTGGTCCGCCAGACGAACCGCCTCGTCGGCGTCTTTGGCCAGTTCCGTGGGCAGGGTGTTGAATCCGTAGCACTTGAGCAGGTCCAGCCCGTCCAGCTCGCCCAGCCGGGTGCGGCCCTCGGCCAGGCAGGTCCGGATGATCTCCTCGGCTTTTTCCCGGTCATAACTGACCCGAAATTCCGCCAGCTCCTGCCGGTTCATCCAGCGGGCGTAACGGTACAGCGTGCCGAAGGCCCGGGCCGCGCTTTCGGGAAAACGGAAGACCGGAACCCCGTTTTCTTGAAGAAATTTGACGCCCTTGGACACGTCCACCACGCCCATGAAGCAGCAAAGGATCGGCTTGTGGGTGCGACGGGCCAGTTTGACGATGGCCTCGGCGGTGCCCAAGGCGTTGGTCATGGACTGGGGCGTCAGGATGACCAGCGCGCCGTCCACCCCCTCGTCCCGGATCACCGCCGCCAGGGCGTTCTCGTACCGGTCGGCGGCGGCGTCGCCGATGACGTCCACGGGATTGTGAAGGTTGGCGGCGGCGGGGAGATGGCTGGCCAGCGCCTCCACCGTGTCCTCCTTGAAGGTCGCCAGTTCAAGACCCGAAGAAATGGTCATGTCGGTGGCCACGATGCCCGGGCCGCCGGCATTGGTGACGATGGCCACCCGGTTGCCGTCGGGAATCTTCCGCCGGAATTTGCCCAAAGAGGAAAGGTTTTTGTAGGCGAAGGTGGAGGCGAAGTCGAACAGCTCGTTGATGGTTTCCACCTGAATGATGCCCGACTGCTCGAAAATGGCGTCGTACACCGCCTCGGACCCGGCCAGGGAGCCGGTGTGGGAGGCCGCCGCCTTGGCCCCCGCGCTGGTCCGGCCGGATTTGATGACCAGCACCGGCGTGGGCCGCTCGCCGGAGGTGATCTCCTTGACCGCCTCGATGAACTCCGGTCCGCGGCGCAACTCCTCCAGGTAGATCATGATGACCTCGGTCTCCATGTCCTGGTGAAAATATCGCAACAGGTCCAGCTCGTCCACGTCGGCCTTGTTGCCGATGGAGATAAATTTGGAAAAGCCGAAATCACGGTCCTGGGCGAAATCCAATACCGCCGTGCACAACGCGCCGCTTTGGGAAATAAAGGAGATGTTTCCGGCCTTGGGCATCCGGGCGGAAAAGCTGGCGTTGAGCCGGGTGGTGGACACGGGGTTGATGACGCCCAGGCAGTTGGGGCCCACCAGCCGCACCCCGGCCTCCCGGCACATGTCCACAATCTTGTCCTCGATCTCCCGGCCCTCGGGACCGACCTCCCGGAAGCCGGCCGACACGATGACCACGCCCTTGACGCCCTTCTCGATCGATTCGGAGACCGCCTGAAGGGCGATTTTGGGGGGCACGATGACCATGGCCAGATCGATTTGGTCGGGAATGTCCTTCACCGAGGGGTAGGCCCGCACGCTCAGGACGTGCTTGGCCCGGGGGTTGACCGGGTACAGCGTTCCCTGGAAATTCCCCTTGAGAATGTTGGCGAAAATGTCGTGGCCAACCTTCCCCGCTTCGGTGGAAGCGCCCACCACGGCCACCGATTTCGGATTGAATATGGCGTCAAGATTGTCCATTTTTCTCCTCGTTTTCTCGAACGTTGAGGGCCTCCGCGTACACCGCTTTTCGGGGAAGGCCGTATTCTTTCGAAATATCTTTGGCAACCCCGGAAACCGTCGCCCCGGGCCGTTTCATGGCCCGGGTCACCAGCTCCCGGAGGTCGATGTCGGATTCCGCGGTCCCGGACGCGCCGGCGACCAGCAGGGTGCATTCCCCTTTGACCCCGCCCGTCCGGTCCATCGCCCGGGCGATTTCCGTCAGGGCGCCCCGCACAAATTCCTCGTAGGGTTTGGTCATTTCCCGTCCCAGCACCGCGTCCCGATCGCCCAAGACATCGACCAGGTCGGCCAGCAGGCGCGACAACCGATGGGGCGATTCGTAAAAAATCAGCGTATGCGGAAGGGCCTTGACCGGCTCCAGAAATTTTCGCCGCGCCGCCGCTTTCCGGGGCGGAAATCCCAGGAACGTAAAGGCGTCGGTGGGAAGACCCGACACGCTGAGCGCGGCCACCGCCGCCGACGGTCCCGGCACCGGAACGACCCGCATCCCCTCCGCCACCGCGGCCCGAACCAGCGGAAAGCCGGGATCGGAAACCGACGGGGTTCCGGCCTCGCTGACCAAGGCCAGCGTATCGCCCGCCCGCAGGCCGGCCAAAAGGGTTTCCAGTCGATCCCGCTCGTTGTGCTCGTGACAGGAAATCAGCGGCGTTCGGATGTCATGCCGCGCCAGCAGCCGGGCGGCGCTGCGGGTGTCCTCCGCCGCAATGCGATCCACCTCGCCCAGAACCCGGAGCGCCCGGAGGGTGACGTCTTCGGGATGGCCGATGGGCGTGGCCACGATGTACAATGTTCCGGATTCCGCCATGGGGTTTGGACCGCCTCCTTCGGCAAATTTACCGCGCGGAAAAAGGTATGACCAATTGTTGCAATGCAATAATACAGCCCGCCGGATTTTTCAAGGAGGAAATAAAAATGGAATCGAAAACAAACCGTTGAAAAAGAAATCGGGTCCCCGCGTCGCGTCCCGCGCCGGCGCCGCCAAGCCGAGCCGCGAGGCCGGATGGGCGGCATTGGTACTACCCAAATAGAGGCGAGGCGAATCCAAAATCGATGGTGGAGGAACCAAGGCGTCCCCGCCGGTTTGCCCCTTGGCAATCGTGCAACGGCCCAAGCCCGAAATCGGGACCCTCCCGTTCCGTCGCAACGGAAGCCGAAAGATGAGAGCCTGCGGTTCAAAAAAAACTTCGAAAAAAGGCGGAACGATTCGCTGAAAAGCGTGGATCGAAAAGCGGAGGGAGGGAAGGGAAAAGGGGTTGCGGCGTCAGTGGAGATGGATGCGGAGATCAGGGTAGGCGTCACAGGATGGACTGGGCGATTCCGCTTGGTTGCTCAGACAAATTTTTTCGGGAGATTCTGCTCCCCTCTCTTCTCGGCCAGTATGGGATTGGCATTTCCCTTTCCCGGACGGAGCGCGGAAACGAGCGGAAATTTGGCCTGGAGGAGTTAATTCGCGTTCCGCGATCGATGACGGCTTTACCCCGAAAACCCAAAGGCGTTGCGGAGCACCTCGACCCGAAGCCCTTCGCCCATGGGCGTCACCGAAACCACGTCGAACCGCGCTCGCTGCCGGTTGCGGCCGGCGGATTTCAGGTAATGCTGGGCGCATTGCCAGAGTTTCCGCTGTTTGCGCCGGTCCACCGCCGCCTTGGGCGGGCCGAAGCGGGCGGATCGCCGGGCCTTGACTTCCACGAAAACCAGGGCGTCGCCGTCTCGGGCAACGATGTCAATCTCGCCGGCGGGCGTCCGAACGTTGCGCCCTTCGATCCGGTAGCCGAGTTCCTCCAGGCGGCGAACGGCGGCGTCCTCTCCCCGTCGGCCGAAAACTTGATCGGAATTTAGCAAAACTCGCGAACGCCCTTGAAGGTCCGCCGATGGATCGGGCAGGGCCCGAACCGACGGATCGCTTCGCGATGGACCGCCGTTCCGTAACCCTTGTGACGGGCGAACCCGTAATCCGGATATCGCGCGTCGTATTCCGCCATCATCCGGTCCCGGGTCACTTTGGCGACAATGGAGGCGGCGGCGATGGAGACACTGAGGCCGTCTCCGCCCACCACGGTCTCCTGCGGGCACCCGTGGGGCACGGGTCGGTTGCCGTCCACCAAAAGAAAATCGGCGGCCCTCGCCAGCCGGTCCACCGCCAGGGCCATGGACTTCAGCGCGGCCTGGAGAATGTTGATTCGTTCGATTTCGTCCACGTCCACCCGGCCCACGGCCGCGGCAAAGGCATGGCGGCGGATTTCGTCGAACAGCTTCTCCCGCCGTTTTTCATCCAGCTTTTTGGAATCGTTCACCCCGTCCACCGGAAAATCCGGCGGCAGGATCACGGCGGCGGAAACCACCGGGCCGGCCAGCGGCCCGCGACCCGCCTCGTCCACGCCGGCGACGGCCAAAAAACCCCGGGCGCGGGCGCGGCGTTCAAAGGTCCACATGGGCCCTCCGAATCACCTCGACCGCGCCCCTTGTCCCGTCGCCTTCGCGACACCGACGGACGTCCGGAATAGACCGCGAAACTCCGGGTCGCGCCACGGCGCCTAGGAAACCCGTTTTTCTCGGATGCGGGCGGCTTTGCCGCGAAGCTTGCGCAGGTAGTAGATCTTGGAGCGGCGCACCCGGCCCTTGGAAACCACCTCGATCTGGTCGATGGAGGGCGAATGCAGGGGAAAGACCCGCTCCACGCCCACGCCGTAGGAGACCTTGCGAACCGTGAAGGTGGCGTTGGCCATGCCCCGATGGCGGGCGATCACCACCCCTTGGAAGACCTGGACCCGCTCTTTTTCGCCCTCTTTGATTTTTACGTGCACTTTCACGGTGTCGCCCGGGCCGAATTCCGGAATGTCCAGGCGCATCATTTCCCGTTCGAGATTTTCAAGCGTCTTCATGATTTCCCCTGCTCCTTGCCATTTCGATGATTTGGATGATCAATTTCGTCCCCGTCGGCGCGACGGGGCCTCGTTTTCCGTTTTATTCGCCCAACAGCCGATCCAGCAGAATGGCGGCGGCGGAGCGGACCGACAGGTGGTTGTATTCGCCCGCCCCCCGAATCGGTCGCAATCGGCAATCGGCCCGGGCCAGACATTCCGGCGCGAGCCCCCAGGCGGTGCCCAGGGCCAGCAACATCGGCTCGCCTTCCAACAGACGGCTTCGAAGTTCCCGAAACCCCACGGCGTCCTCGCTTTCCCGGGCGGAAGTCGCCACCAGCCGGGCCGGCTCGCCTTCCCGCTTTTCCGCCTCGGCCAGCGCGTCTTCCAGCCGGTCCACCACCCGGACGATTTCCAGCGCCCGACCCCGGGCGGGATTGTAGGCCGCGCCGTGCCCCTCGATCCAGTGGCCGAGGATTTGTCGGGTCAGGGTCTGCTGGTCCTTCAGCGGCGTCACCACGAAAAAACCCCGGGCGCCGAAGGTCCGGCCCGCCCGGGCGATGTCGTGGAGGTCGAGATTGGTGACCGCGGCGGCGATGGTTTCGCCCCGTTTATTCACCACCGGATGGTGAATCAGCGCCAGATAGAGTCTGGGAGCGGACGATGGCCGCAATCTCTTCGCCCCAATCGCGTAAAATGGCCCGGTCCTCCGGCGAAAGCGGTCGCTCCCGCAACAGGTCCGGCCGTTTGAGAAACGTCCGTATCAAGGCGGTCTCCCGCCGCCAGCGGTCGATGGCCGCGTGGTTGCCCGAACGCAGAATTTCCGGCACCGCCTCGCCCTCGAATTCGGGGGGGCGGGTGTAGTGGCCGTGCTCCAGCAGGCCGCCCGCGAAGGAATCGTTTTCCGCCGCGCCCTCTCCGCCCAACACTCCGGGCAACAGCCGGGTGACCGCGTCCATCACGATCATCGCCGGAAGTTCCCCGCCGGTGAGCACAAAGTCTCCCACCGAAAGCTCTTCGTCCACCAGGTCCAGACAGACGCGTTCGTCCACGCCCTCGTATCGGCCGCAAACAAAAACGAGCCCGTCGAGCCGGGAAAGCTCGCGGGCCACGGGCTGACGAAAAGGCCGCCCCTGGGGGCTCAACAACAAAACGCGGGCCGATGGCGATCGGGCCTTGGCGGCCCGGATGGCCGCCGCCAGCGGTTCCGGCTTCATCACCATGCCGGCCCCGCCGCCGTAGGGGCGGTCGTCCACCGTCCGGTGGCGGTCGGCGGTGAAATTCCGGATGTCGATGGCTTCCACCTCCGCCGCGCCGGATTCCACGGCCCGCCCCACAATGCTGGTGGACCAGAACGGCGCGAACAGCTCCGGAAAGATGGTCAACACCCGGTATTGCAACGCCTCAAAGCCCTTCCGGCAAATTTACCCGCATGACGCCCGACGCCAGGTCCACGGTTTCCACCACCCAGGAAAGGGCCGGCACCAGGGTTTCCCGGTCGCCGTCCCGCACCACGTAAACATCGTTGCCGCCGGTTTCGATGACGGATTCCAATCGGCCCAAAAAGCGCCCGGCGTCGACCGAATCCCCTGCGACGACGGTCGGGGGGGACGTCCGGCCCGCCGGGTCCGGAGCGCATTCTCCGGCAAGCGGTCGAATGTCGTAGACGCGAAGACCGACCAGGTCGGCCCAATAAAAACTGTCCGGTTCCAATTCCGGCAGATCGCCCCTCGCCATGCAAATCTCCGCGCCGGACAAGGCCGCCGCCGCCGCCCTGTCCGAGACGCCCGACAACCGCAACCGCCAGAATTTCCCATGGGGACGGGCCTCGCGAATTTCCATTTCCAAAGCGGCCCCGTCCCGGCCCACCAGTCGAACGGCCCGTCCGGCGACGAAGGCCTCGGAATCGGCGTCGTCGGGCCGAACCTTGACCCAGCCCGTCACGCCGTGCGGCCCCGCCACCCGGCCAATGCGAATCATGCCGTTTTCCACCGGAACCGCCTCGTGAATTACTCCAGGATCTCCAGCACCGTCCGTTTCTTCACCTTGGCGGACGCCGCGCTGAGAATGGTGCGCATGGCCCGCGCGGTCCTCCCCTGTTTCCCGATGACCTTTCCCAGATCCTCCTTGGCAACCTTAAGCTCCAGGACCGAGGTCTGATTCCCTTCCACCTCCTCAACGACCACCTGCTCCGGATGATCCACCAGGGCTTGGGCGATATAGGTAATCAGTTCTTTCATGCTCCGCCTCCTTTATCAGGGTGTCGAGAATCAGGGAGTGGTTCCGGTCAGGCTGGGGTGGCGTAGAATCCGTTCTTTTTCAAGATGCTGCGTACGGTATCCGTCGGGATCGCGCCCTGATCCATCCAATATTTGACCCGGTCGCCGTTCAGCTGAACCTGATCGGTTTCCACGAGAGGATTATAGGTGCCGAGAATTTCCAGGAAACGTCCGTCCCGGGGGGATTCGCCGTGAGCCACGACCACCCGGTAGAAGGGACGTTTTTTGGCTCCGTGTCTGGCAAGTCTCATTTTTACTGGCATGATCTTCGGTTCTCCTTGAACGTCAGAAGGGCAACATGCCGCGGCCCATCCCGCGCATGCCGCCTTTGTTGAGTTTTTTGATCATTTTCATGACCTGGGTGTAATTTTTGAGCAGGCGATTCACGTCCTGCACCTGGGTGCCGCTGCCCCGCGCGATCCGCTTGCGCCGGCTGCCGTTGATGATGGCGTGCCTGGTCCGCTCTTCGGGCGTCATGGAATTGATGATGGCCTCGATGCGCTTCAACTCGCCCTCGTCCACCTCCATGTTTTTCATCCCCTTGATCTTGCTCATGCCGGGGATCATGCCCAAAATTTCGCCGAGGGAGCCCATCTTCCGGATCTGAACCATCTGATCCCGGAAGTCCTCCAGGGTGAACTGGTTTTTGCGGAGCTTCCGCTCCAGCTCCACGGCCTTTTCCTCGTCGATGGCCGCCTCGGCCTTTTCGATGAGGGAGAGCACGTCGCCCATCCCGAGAATGCTGGACGCCAGCCGATCGGGATGAAACGGCTCCAGGGCCGAGAGCTTTTCGCCCACGCCGATGAACTTGATCGGCTTGCCGGTGACCGCCTTGATGGAAAGGGCCGCGCCGCCCCGGGCGTCGCCGTCCATTTTGGACAGCACCACCCCGCCGACGTCCAGGGTCTGGTCGAAGGACTTGGCGATGTTGACGGCGTCCTGACCGGTCATGGCGTCGGCCACCAGCAGGATGTCCGCGGGCTTCGCCACGTCCCGTATCCGGACCAGCTCGTCCATCAGCTCCGCGTCCACGTGAAGCCGGCCGGCGGTGTCCAGCAACAGCAGGTCCGCGCCATGGGAAGCGGCGGTTTCCCGGGCTTGGCGACCGATCTCCGCGGGGTCCATCTCCGTCGTGGACGGAAACACCGGAACGCCCAGCTCGACGCCCAGCTTCTGGAGCTGGTCGATGGCCGCGGGACGGTGCACGTCCATGGGCACCAGGAAGGGCTTCCGCCCGTCCTTGCGGAGCTTGAGGGCCAGCTTGCCCGCCGTGGTGGTTTTGCCGGAGCCCTGGAGGCCCACCAGCATCACGGCCTGGGGCGCGGGTCCCGACAAATTCAGGCCCACGTGTTCCGCCCCCATCAGCTCGGTCAGCTCGTCCCGCACGATCTTGACGATCTGCTGGCCGGGGGTCAGGCTTTTGAGCACCTCCTGGCCCATGGCCCGCGCCTTGACGTCCTGGATGAAGGTCTTGACGACCCGGTAATGGACGTCGGCCTCCAGGAGCGCCATGCGGACTTCGCGCAGGCCTTCCTCGATATTTTTTTCGCTGAGTTTGCCGCGACCCCGAAGGGTTTTGAACACCGAATCCAGCCGGCTACTGAGGGCATCAAACATAAATTTATTCCGTTTGGCTCCGAATCAAAACTCTTGAATTTATAATGAGGAGAATGTAATGTCAAGCAAATTATGGACTTGCGACGGAATGGGCCGATGACGGATAACCCGTTGAAACCGGATATAAAAGAAATGAGCCGCGAGGCGCTGACCGCCTGGTTGAAGGACCACGGCATCGCCCCCTATCGCGCGGGCCAAATTGGCCGGTGGATTTACCAGCGGAACGCCGACGGCTTTTCGGAAATGACCGACCTGGGCAAACCGCTCCGGGAACAACTATCGGCCAACTTCTCCCTGGGCCGGCTGGAGAGGATCGAAACCCGGACGGCCGAAGACGGCGCCCGAAAATATTTGTTCGGCCTGGCCGACGCGGCGCGCATCGAAACCGTCCGCATTCCCGAGAAAGATCATTACACCCTGTGCATCTCCAGTCAGGTCGGTTGCGCGCAGGGCTGCCGGTTCTGCCGCACGGCCGCCGGAGGGTTTTGGCGAAACCTGACCGCCGGAGAGATCATCGCCCAAATTCGGGACGCCATGGCCGACGCGCCGGCCGACGATCCCCGGCCGGTTTCCAACCTGGTTTTCATGGGCATGGGCGAGCCGCTGGCCAATTTCGGGCCGGTGATCCAGGCCCTGAAGGTCATCACCGACGCGGAGTGGGGGCTTGCCTTCTCCCGCCGTCGGGTCACCGTTTCCACGGCGGGCTTTGCGCCGGAAATCGAGGCGCTGGGACGCGAAGCATCCGTCAACCTGGCCATTTCCCTGAACGCCGCCGACGACGAAACCCGTTCGCGCCTCATGCCGATCAACCGGCGATATCCGATCGCGGAACTGCTGGAGGCCTGCCGCCGCTTTCCCCTGCCCCGCCGGGGCCGGATCACCGCGGAGTACATCTTGATTCGGGGAATCAACGATTCGCCGGACGACGCGCTTCGCCTTGCCAAACTCTTGCGGCCTTTGCGGGCGAAAGTCAACCTGATTCCGTTCAACGCCCACGATCGATCTGAATTCCAGGCCCCCGACGACCGGACCGTGAACCAATTCCGGGACATATTGATTCAGAAACAGTATACGACAATAATCCGCCATAGCAAGGGGCGCGACATCGGCGCGGCCTGCGGCCAGCTGGCGGGCGAAAGCCGAGCCGGGGGGAATTGCTCCCGCCCGTTGGCGGAAACCGGGGCCGATCCCTGTTCCCCGTGAAAACCCAGATGGGCGACGGCGGACCAGCCAAACTTCCGGTTCCCGCGCGCGGCGCCTTGGAATTCCGGAAGCGATGGCCGCTTCCTCGGCGCGTCCGACGGAAAGCCCCCCTTTCCGCGCATTTCCGTGTCGGGGGGTTCCCGGGGTCAGAGCATTCGCCGGCGGGACGCGGCGGTGGGCATGGGCGCGACCCGAATTCGCTCCCGGCCTTCGGGGGCGAAAACGGTGACTTCCGCCGTTTCTTCCTTCCCCGCCCGGCTGTATCCGGCGCAGATGGACGCCGCCTCCCGGACCTCGTCGGCGCCGACGACATCGGAATTCGCATCGGGAAGCAGGGCCACCGGGCCGGGCGCCCCCCGGGTTTTCAGGTAGATGTGGCGGGAACGATCGTACAGCCCCATGAGACCGATGTTGTCGGCCTTGTCCCGCCCCACCACCAGCCGCGCCGTGTCGGTTAGCCGAAAATGGCGGCCGTACCGCAAAAAGTGGATGCGAGCCAGGGGCGGGTCCGGATCCCGCTCCAGCAAATCCCGCAGCCGAAGGCTGTAATTCCGATCGGTCAGGAGGCAGCCCCCGGCCGGAGCGGGGTATTCCGTCACGCCGTAGGCTTCGGCCAGGGCGATCTGATCCTTCCGGCCCCGACCCGTAATCCCCAGCAGCCGGTCCCGATCGACCCGTCCGTCGCTCTCCGGAACGGTGGGTTCCAGCCGAAGGGCGCTGAGGGGCCGAAGCACGAAGCCGTCGAACCCCGAATGCTTCTCCACGTAGCGGAGGGAGTTCCGATTCTGGGACATGGGACGCTGGCCCAGCACCTCGCCGCTGAACAGGAAGTCGAAGCCGGACCGTTTCATCTCTTCCCCCGCCAGTTGAAACATCAGGGTATGGCAATCCAGGCAGGGGTTCATGTTTCGGCCGAATCCGCGTTTGGGATGCCGCAGCATCTTCAAATAAATCGGGGTGATGTCCCGCACCAGCAGGGGGACGCCGGTTTGCTCGGCCGCGGCGCGCGCTTTTTCGGCGGTGAAAAAGGGGGTTTCAAAGCTGATCCACGCCACCTCGACGCCTTGATCCCGCAGCACCAAAGCGGAGAGTATGCTGTCCAGCCCGCCGGAACAGAGCCCGAGGCCGCGGACCGGACGAGAAAGTCTATTCATGGCGCCATTGAAAACATCCGATCGTCGAAGCGTGCCCGCCCGAACCTTGGGAGCGGCCGGGCCGGAAGCGAAATCGGAAGCGAGATAAAGATTGAAAACAGAACCGGAAATTTCCAAAATTATTCGGATTTTAAAGGGCCGCTACCCGGATGTCAAGACGCCCCTGGTCCATCGAAACGCCTTCGAACTGCTGATCGCCACCATCCTTTCGGCCCAGTGCACGGATCGACAGGTCAACGCCGTGACCCCCGCCCTCTTCGCCGCCTTCCCCAGCCCGGAGGCCCTGGCGGCGGCGCCCCAGGCCGAGGTGGAGCGGCATGTCCACGGGACCGGCTTCTACCGGAACAAAGCCAAAAACATTCGGAAATGCGCGGAAATCCTCGCGCGGGAACACGGCGGGGAGGTCCCCGAATCCCTGGACGCGTTGACGAAATTGCCCGGCGTGGGCCGCAAGACCGCCAACGTGGTCCGCTCCACCATTTGGGGCGCTCCGGCGGTGGTGGTGGACACCCACGTGGGCCGGGTCTCCCGTCGTCTGGGGTTGACCGAAAACAAGGACCCGGTGAAGGTGGAATTTGATCTCATGGCGCGCATTCCCGAGGCGGAGTGGAACGATCTGGGGCTTCGATTTATTTTTTTCGGCCGGGAAATCTGCGACGCCCGCCGGCCCCGCTGCCCGGATTGTCCCCTCCGCGACCTGTGCGACTATCCGGACAAAACCCCGTAACCCGAGGAGGCGCATGTTTTGAATTTTCCCGACGCTGTAAAATCTATCGCCCAATGGATGGAAACAGAGCCGATGGGGGGGGCCATACTGCCCGCGGTGAAAATTCTTGTGGTAATTCTGTTGACCTGGGCGGCGTTTCGTCTGCTTCGGCGCGGGCTCGACATTCTGGAACGAGAGGAATTCCTGACCCCGGCCATCGTGGTGGTCTTGCGCCTGGCGCTGAAATGGCTGTTGTTCGTCTTCGGCCTTCTGCTGGCCTTGCAACAAACCGGCGTGAGCCTCAACAACGTCTGGACCACCCTTTCCGCCGTGCTGACCCTGGTGGCGGTGGGGTTCGTGGCGGTCTGGTCGATCCTCAGCAATTTTCTCTGCACCCTCATCCTGCTCATCTTCCAGCCCTTCCGGATCGGCGATGAAATCGAGGTCATCGACCCCTCCCTCACCAGCGGCATCAGCGGGAAGGTCGTGAACATCAACATGATGTTCACCCTCATCCGGGAAACCGACGGAAAGGGGCGGGAAACCAGCGTGATTCAAATCCCCAACAATCAATTTTTCCAAAGATTCATCCGGCGCAAGGCCGGCCGGAACTCCATCGACCTGAACGAACAAATTTTCGAAGCCAAATCGCTGGTCCACCCCGGCGCTTCGGACGCGCGCACCGATTAATTCAAACCGATTGCCCCGAACCGATTAAAACCATGCCATCTCTTCTGCGAAAGCTGATTCAGTGGTTCGCCGGACGAGGCCGCGCCCCCTCGACCGAGGAGGCGCGGCCTCGTCCGGAAGGGAAAACGGACCGCCAGGCCCGGAAGCCCGCCGAGGCCGGCGACGCGGCGCCCGGCCCGGCCGAAGCCAGGGACGCGCGGTCGGAAAGGAAAACCGCTTCGCCGCGCCCGGTCCGGGAAGAAAAGCCCAGGCCGCGGCCCACGCCCAAAGCGCCCGAGGAAAAGACGCCTTTCGCGCCCAAGCCCGGCCAGACCGCGGAGGGAACCCAAACGCCCGCGTCCGGCCCCGGCGAACCCTCCCAGGCGCCCCCCCAAAAAGGCGGGGCCGCCAAAACCCGCCCCCGAAAGATTCGCGGGCGCAAAAAGAAACCGGCCGGGCCCCCGCCGCCCTCCTCCCGGAAAAAAAAGAAAAAACGGCCTTCACCGGCGGCGCCGGCCAAGTCGGGACCGCCGGCGGCTTCCACCCCGGCGGGAAAAGGGGAAAACCGCAAACCGTCGTCGGGGCTCCAAACTGGAAAACCGGGAACGGCGTCCCCGAAGAATCGAATATCGAAAACGGAAAGGGGCGGGGCCCAATCTTCCAGACCGGCGGCACGAAAAGAAACGGCGGGCGGGACCGGACGGCCCGAACCGGCGGCCAAATCCCAACCCGCCAAAAAAATATGGCGGCAAAAGGGTCCCCAATCGGAAAAACGGACCGGGGGGCCGGTTCGTCGAATCGACCGGCACGGCATGCCGGTTTTCGACAACGACGCCGATTTCGGAGATCTCTTCGTCGAGGAGGCGCCGCCGCCCGAACCGGGAAGCCCGGAGGCCCGGCCGCCCCGTCCCAAGGCCGAAGGCCACCGGCCCGCCCCGCCCCAAACCAACCGGCACGGCATCCCCGTTTTCGGGAAGGACGCGGACCTTTCCGTCTATTTTTCGGAACCCGAGGCCGATTTCCCCACCCGACCGGCCGCGGACCGCGGCCGGGAAGAGAAGCGGGACGAATTTGAACGGTGGATGGAATCGGCCCTGGAGGGGCTGGACCAGACCGAGATGTTGTCCCGCAAGCAGGACGAACTTCCGGCGGACCGGCGGCCCAGCCTTCGCCGGCGGCTTCGGGATTATCCGCCGCCCCAGGCGGAGCTGGACCTGCACGGCTTCACTTCGGCCCAGGCGGCGGAAAAAACCGAGGCATTTCTGCGGACGTCCCGCCACCGGGGACGCCGGACGGTGCTCATCATCACGGGGCGGGGGATTCATTCGGACGGACGGCCGGTCTTGCCGGACGTGGTGGAAAGTCGGATCGCCGATCTTCGCCGGCGAAACTGGATTCTGGCATCGCAATGGGAACGGGGGGACAAGAAACGCAGCGGCGCGCTGATCGTCTATCTTCGACCGCCGGCCCGGTAGGCGTCGGCGGCCGCCTCCGCTGGGAGCGGGGGCAGATTCGCAGGGGCCGCGAGCGGCTGGCCCGGATTCGGGTCCGGACGCCCGCGGCCCGGGCGATCCTCTTCGCCCCGCCGTTGGTGGGCGGGGGCGGGGTTCATCAGGTTCGCACCTTCCGGCCGCTCGTCGCCGCCGGCTACGACCTGTTTTCCTTCTGCTACAGCGGCCACGGCCGCTCCAGCGGCCGGTTTTCCCTGGGGGCCAGCCTGGCCGACGCCGAGGCCGCCCTGCGAGAAGCCGCCGAAACCGCCCGGCGGGAACGGCTGCCGCTCCAGGGCGTGGCGGCCTGCTACGGCGCCATCCCGTTGCTCCACGCCTCGGCCCGACTGGGGGAACCCATGGGGCGAATCGCGATCATCAACGCCATTTTGGACCTGGCGCCCGGCGCGGTGGCCCGCTCCTTTTTCCGCTACTACGACGAAGTCCGCCGGGCCGACGACCGGTTGCCCCGGCTGGGCGAGGCCGTGCGCCGCTACGTGGATTTCCTCTTTCCCGGGGTGGTCAAAAGCCGGCATGGCTTCGGGGCGTTGCGCCGCCGCCGGACCCGTTTGATCACGACCCTCCGGGACGCCTTTGCCCCCAGCCCGCTGGCGGGGGTCCGGCTGGAGGAAACCCCGGCCCTTTGCCTGTACAGCCGGGAAGACCGGGTGCTGCGGCTTTACGGCGACGGCGCGGGACCGGCCTACGAGGGCGCGGTGCGACAGGTGCTGCCCCGGACCCGGTTCCACCGATTGCCCGGAGACCATTTTCTTTCCGGAACCGCCGCCCGGGCCGCCGCCCGATCCCTGCTGCTGGATTTTCTGGCCGTGCCGGTTTCCCCGCCGGGCGCCGGCGCGGCTTCCCCGCCCCTCGGCGACCCCCGGCAATGATTTCGCCGAAGACCCCGGGACGATTCGTCCGAATGAATGCGCCCCGGAAAAGCGGGCTATCGGGCCAGATCCCGGGCGCTATTTTCCGCTCCGGCGGCACCGCCGGAATCCGGACGATGAAGGCGGTTCCTTTGCTCGAATTGGCCATGCCCAGCGATCCGCCCCGGCTTTTCACCTCGATGTCGCCGCCCAGGCGGGTCGGAATGTTGCGGCCCACCCAAAGGCCGAGCCCCTCCCCGGCCGCCCTGGTGGTGAAAAACGGGTCGAAAATCCATTCCCGCATTTCGGCGGCGACGCTCGGCCCGTTGTCGGCGATCTCCGCCTCCGCGACGGCGCCCGCCCTTCCGGCCCGGACACGGCGTCCATGGCGTTGGACATCAGGTTGAAACCCAGGCCAGAAAGCGCTCCTCGCCCTCGGGCGGAACACGTGGCCCGGGGGAAACCCGAGGTCTTCTTCTTCCCCTGGGTCGGGCGCGGTGGCGGATTCCCCCGGTCGGCCCGAAAAGGGTCCGCCAGGAACGCCCCGCCAAATCGGACGCCGGTGGGCCCGTCAACCCCGAAACGCTCTGGGAAGCGGACCGGATGAGCCCTCGGCCATCCAGGGCGAACAGCCCGGCGTTGAAGACCCGGAGAAGGACGTCGGTTTCCGGGGCGGGCGGCGAGACGAAGGTTTTCATCACGGTTCCGCCAATTGATGGAAAATTAATGACCGACTAACAAAAACCTAACAATGGTCCGGTAGGGTGCCTCGGGTTTTGGGGCCGGTCGCGCCGGCCCCATTCCGATGGTCAAATGAGAAAGGTATCGGAAGTCTTTTCGAGATGTCAGGCCTTTGTGCGCGGCGGAAGCCCCAGGCGGGGAAATTTCCCTCCGCCGGAAAAGACCCGAAACCATCGACCGCCGAACCCGAACCGCGCGCCCCTATCCCCGGGCCGTATTCGCCCCCCGGCAAGCCTTTGGAGGCACAGAGATGGCCAAACATTTTCGACGGGAAATGGAAAAAATCAAAAAGCGGATTCTGGCCCTGGGCGCCCTGGTGGAAGATCGGGTCCGGCTGGCGGCCAAGGGCATTGAAACCCGGGCCATGTTCGACGTGGAACGGGTCCTCAAGTCGGACTACGAAATCGACAACGAGGAAGTGGAAATCGAGGAGGAATGCCTCAAAATTCTGGCGCTTCACCAGCCCGTGGCCGTCGACCTGCGGTTCATCGTCACGGTGATCAAGATCAACAACGAGCTGGAGCGGATCGCCGACGAGGCGGTCAATATCGCCTGGCGGATGAAAACCGTGATCGAAAGCCCGGTGAAATGCGACTGCGCCTACGATTACGCCACCATGTCCCAAAAGGCCCAGCGCATGCTGAAGCGAAGCCTGGACGCCCTGGTGAATCTGGACGTGGACGAAGCCTTCAAGGTCTGCCTCATCGACGACGAGGTGGACCAGATGAAGAACGAATACTACAAAATTCATCTGGAACGGTTGGCGCGCCACTCGAACGCGGCCTCCTATCTGCACAATCTTTTTTTGATTTCCCGGCATTTTGAGCGAATCGCCGACCATGCCACCAACATCGCCGAAGAGGTCATCTACTTGGTGGAAGGGGAAATCGTCCGCCACGGAAACTTTTGATCGGGTCGATGTGATCGGATCGAATGGAACTCCGTCGGCCGGGAACGGACCGGTTCCGATATCCAACCCCGCTGTTTTGGGTCGGGTTTACAGCATCCATTCGGTGGTTATTTTCCTTTTTTGATTTGGAAACCGATACTTGGCCACCAGAAGGCGAGGGAATTGCCCATGAGCAGCGGAACGAAGCAGTTTTTCGGCGGACTGGACGAGCATGGCTTGGCGGAATTGTTCCGGGAAATGGCGGATCGACTGGAAGGAAAGGAACCGGCCGGCGGCCAGGAATTTGGCGTTTCGCCGGGCGAATTCTTCAAGCTGAAGCTGGGCGTGAAGCGGGAGCTGGACGGCTACGGCGTCAAGCTGAAGGTGAAGCCCTGGCAACCCCGGGAAGCGCCGCTCGGCGGCCCGGAATCGGCGGCGATTTCCCCGGAAAGCCCGACGCCCGCGAGCGAGGGCGGACTGCCCAAATACAAGTCGCTGAAGAAGCGGATGAAGGGGCGGTTCAAAAGCATTTACGACCGGCTGCTCAACGACGCGCTCCCCGAGGCGGCGGTGGTGGAGGCGTTTCTGGCGGACTCCAAGCTGATGATCGCCTACCCCGACTACGGGGACGAATTTTACGGCGAATACGACACCCTTTGCGTCGGATTTCGGGAGGCCTTCGAGCGGGGCGACCTGTCGGCGTGCAAATCGGCCGTGCAGGAGCTGAACCGGCTCAAAAAGGAATGCCACGACCGGTACAAGTAGGCCTTTTTTCGCCTCGGGGGTCCCGCCCACCCGGCGCAGGCGGGCGTGGTTCCCCCGACGCCGGTCCGACCCGAAACCCGATTTCAAGAAAGAGATGTTCCATCATGCCCCAGACCCAGAGCAAAGGAAAAATCGAGCCCATCTCCATGATCCCCGACAAGGTGCCGGAGGAGATCACGGAAAAGGATCACCGGTACTTCCACGAGGTGGTCTCGGTGGAGCTGAACGAGCGCCAGATTCAGCAGGCGACCACGCCCTCGGCCGTCTATCGGCGCCAGGAGCGGGTGCTGGCGGTCCACTGGCATCCGGAATTCATCCCCATGCGCCTGATCAAGCAGCGGGTGGAGGCCATGTTTCCCAACTGCCGGGAAGAGCTGATCATCCCCACCCAGCACAACGAAATTTTGAGCTGGAACGGCTACTCCGGGGTGGAGGTGGACTGCTATTCCAGCGGCTTTAACCAGAAGGTGCAACTCCTCCTGCATTTCGAGACCGAAAAGGTGGCGGAGGCCGACCGGCTGCGGGAAATGCTGGCCCACACTTTCAAATACCGGTCCAGCCAGCTCTTCGAGTTTCTGCACACCCTCACCCGGCCCGTGCCGGAGCGGCTGGAGGCGGCTGCCCGCCAGACCGGCGCGGCGGAGGCCCTGGTTTCCTTCGTACAGATCCACGCCCGCAAAATCGAGCGGCTGCTGGACGAATACATCGCCACCGTGCCCGCCCAATCCATCAAGAACAAGTTGCTGCGCAACTTCTTCGACTGCCTGCGGGCCGATTACGGCGATCCGGTGATCGACCGGGCCCAGACCTTCCTCAAGGCGGTCAAAAAGCGGGTCAAGGCCGATTTTCCGCTCCAGTATTTCTATCGCACCCGAGAAATCATCGAAGAGGCTCGGTCCCTGAACGCCGGGATCGTGATTCCCCATCCGGAACAGTTCTGGCCGGTGCTGCTGGCCGGCTACGACGTGGACGGCATCGAGGTGTGGAATCCCCAGTCCCACCGGTACACGAAATTTCTGGTATCGGTGCTCACCGAGCAAAACCGGGAGCGCCCGGCCTCCCAGCGGCCCCTGCTGGTCTTCATGGGGGACGACACCCACATGGGCGAAAAAGTCCGGGACCCCAAGCAGCAAAACATCGAAAAGGCCAGCCGAGAAATCGGGCTCCAGCCGGCCTGGGATGATCTGGTCATCCGAAAATCCTTGATCCTGGCCAATTCCAGCCGGGGCAAGGTCATGGCGGAATACAAGAGCCGGCTGGCGGGCTGATCCGGCGCGCCCCACTCCGCACCCCTTCCCCTTCGGAGGAAACCGTGGGAAAACGAGAAGAGTTCGAACACGAGTCGATTCAGGACAGCCAGACCATCCGGGATTATCTCAAGGCGCTGGTGGACGGTTTCGAAGGCGGCAAGATCGTCTTCAAGTCCGAGGACCACGAGGTGGTCCTGTTGCCCAACGACCTGCTGGAACTGAGCATCAAGGCCAAGCGGAAGGGGGATAAAAGCAAGATATCCCTGAAAATTGCCTGGAAAGACACCGGGGAGGCCGCCGCCGCTTCCGGATTCCGGATATCCACCTGACCGCCATGGAAAACATTCTTGAAAATTTCCGTTTTCTGGTCATCGAAACCGAAAACCAGGTCAAGCTGACCTACGGGCTCCTGTCGGATTATCGTCCCAAACTGCTGGAAAAAATCGACTCCAAGGACGACTACATCGACAATTTGAAGACCACGGTGGAAAACGACTGCTTTTCCCGCATGCAATCGCTGGGCGGGGCGGAAAACCTGGAGCGTCGCAACCAGGTGCGGGCCATCCACATCATGGCGGTCAACCTGGAGCGGATCGCCGACTACTGCGTCAACATGGGCCGGCAGACCCATTATCTCACCAGCCTGGATTTTCTCCGGCGGTACGACTACAAATCGATGTTCGCGGAAATCCAGGGGGCCCTCTCCCGGATTTCCGACGTCATGGAAAACCGGGACTTGGCGGAGGCCCTGTTCATCTGCCGTGCGGAGTTCAACCTGGACCGGCTGTACAAGGAAAATTTCGACCAGATCATGGCGGAGCTGAAGGAGGGTCGCGGCGTCACCGACCTGGTGACGACCATTTTCATCTTCCGCTACCTGGAGCGCATCGGCGACGCCCTCCTCAACGTCGGGGAGGCGCTCATCTTCGCCATCATCGGCGACCGGATCAAAATCCGCCAGTTCGACGCCCTCCAGAAGACCCTCTCGGACTCCGGCTTCGAAGGCGCCCTGTCCGACATCGATTTCCAATCCATCTGGGGTTCCCGGTCCGGCTGCCGCATCAGCAAGGTCAGCCGCAAGCGGCCGTCGGGCTTCAAGGCCCAGGGCATCTTCAAGGAAGGCGCCCTCAAAAAAATCAAGCAGGAGCGGGAAAACATCGAGCGATGGGAACGGATTTACCCCGGCCTGGCGCCCCAGGTGTTCGGCTACCACGAAAAGGCCGGCACCGCCTCCATGCTGGTGGAGTTCCTGGCCGGATGCACCCTGGACCAGGTGGTGTTGACCGAGCACCAGGAGGTGGTGCGCAACGTCCTTTACATTCTGGAACAGACCCTGCAAGAAGTCTGGCGGCGAACCCGAACGCCCGGCCCCATCCCCACCGACTACATGCGTCAGCTCCGCTCCCGGCTCAGCTCGGTCTACCGGGTCCATCCCTATTTCAACCGGGGCCATCAGCAAATCGGCGATCACGTCATTTCGTCTTCCATGTCGCTGATCGAAGCCTGCGAGGCGGCGGAGGCCGAACTGCCCGCCCCCCATTCCGTGCTGATTCACGGCGATTTCAACACCAACAACATCGTCTACAACGGCATGGAACAGCGGATCAACTACATCGACCTGTACCGCTCCCGGGACGCCGACTATGTTCAGGACGCCTCGGTGCTGCTGGTTTCCCATTTTCGGCTGCCGGTGTTCGACGACGACCTTCGGGAACGGCTGAACGCCGTCACCCGGTATATCCTGCGGCGCTACGTCGCGCTGGCGCGGGAGCAGGCGGACCCAACCTTCCAGGCGCGCATGGCCTTGGCCCTGGCCCGCTCCTTTTATACCTCCACCCGGTTCGAGCTGAATTTCGTGTTCGCCCGGGAAATGTTTCTCCGCTCCATCTTTCTGATGGAATCGATCGCCGCCCACCGCGGCCGTCCCTGGGCCGACTACCGGCTTCCGAAGGATATCCTCATCTACTAGTTATCGCCCAACGGAGATTGCATCATGCCCAAAATCGGAGTTGTGGGAACTCCCGGCGGATGGTCGTCGGAATGGCTGGCCGACGCCGCGGCAAAGCGAACCGGCTACCGACTGCTGATCGACCTGGCCAAGGTTTCGCTGGACTTGGGGTCCGGCATCCTCTGGTTCGAGGACGTGGAACTGAACAAGCTGGACGCCCTGATTTTGAAAAAAGCCGGGGCCCGCTATTCCCCCGCCCTGCTGGACCGACTGGAGCTGTTGCGGGCGATCAACGAGCGGGGATTGCCCATGTTCAGCAAGCCCTACTCCATCTTGCGGGTGCTGGACCGGCTAAGTTGCACCGTGACCCTGGCCAACGGGGGGATTCCCATGCCGCCCACCACCATCACCGAAGACGTGGAAGCGGCCCTGCTCGCCGTGGAGGACTACGGAGAATCGGTCTTCAAGCCGCTTTACAGCACCAAGGCGCGAGGCATGATGGTGGTTTCCGCCGGTCCCAAGGCCCGGCCCCTGGTGGAGCAATTCCACCGGGAATTCGGCATCATGTACATCCAGCAAAAACTGGACATCGGCGACCAGGACCTGGGCGTGGTCTTTCTGGGCGGGGAATACCTCACCACCTACGCCCGGTGCAAAACCGGCGATTCCTGGAACACCACCACCCGCTCCGGCGGCAAATATCAAGCCTACGAGCCTTCGGCGGAGACCGTCGAGTTGGCCCGCAAGGCCCAGGCGCTGTTCGACCTGGATTTCACCTGCGTGGACGTGGCCGAAACCGCCAACGGACCCCTGGTGTTCGAGGTGTCGGCCTTCGGCGGCTTCCGCGGCATCCAGACCGCCAGCAACATGGACGCGGCGGAACTTTATATTGACTACGTTCTGCAAAAGATTTAACCAAAGGCCAATTTCGATGAGACGACAAGACCTGATTCGCCGGTACCGCGACGCGTATCCGACGCCGCATTCCATGGGACTGGCCTTCGGCCCCTGCCGGATCGACGTGTGGACCAACGATCCCCGCATTGTGGACGAATTGCGGGAATACTACGGACCCTTCGTTCGGGAACCCGGAAACGGGGAAATCGCCGTGACGGTCCACGAAGCCCCGCCCCCCGAATTTGAAACGGAATTCACGGTCAAGCCGCCCGACGCCGGCAAAACCAAGATCAAGGAGGAATTTCTGGACCTGCCCGACGGGCGGATCGTCCGGAAACGGCTCACCGGCATGGTTTTCGTCTTCGGCGACGGAGAAAACGCCGCCGTCGGCCCCTGCCGGGACAACCTCAATCAGGTGATCAATTTCATCAACAATCGCCACATTCAGTGGGCCCTGTGCCGGGGATGTCTGCTGGGCCACGCGGCCGGCGTTTTGTGGGGCGGCCGGGGGCTGGCCCTGGCCGGCTTTTCCGGCGCGGGCAAATCGACCCTGGCCCTGCACATCATGAACCTGGGGGCCACGTTCGTTTCCAACGACCGGCTGATGGTGGAGCCGGACGGCGACGGCCTGCACATGCACGGCGTGGCCAAGCTGCCCCGGATCAATCCCGGCACGGTGCTCAACAACCCCAGCCTGGCCTCGGTCATGACCGAGGAAGAACGGGCGGAATTCGGGGCGTTGCCCACTTCGGAGTTGTGGGCGCTGGAACACAAGTATGACGCCGACATTGAAACCTGCTTCGGCCCGGACCGGTTCCGGCTGGACGGCCCCATGCACGCCCTGGCCATCCTCAACTGGAAGCTGGGGGCCGGGGAAATGACCGTGAGCCAGGTGTCTCTGGCGGAGCGGCCCGACCTGTTGCCGGCCTTCATGAAATCCACCGGCCTTTTCTTTTTGCCGGAGGGCCAATGCCAAATGCCGGAGCCCACCGAGGCGGCCTATACGGACCTTCTGGCCCGGTGCGGGGTGCTGGAGTTTTACGGCGGCATCGATTTCGAAAAAGCCGCCCGCATCTGCACCCGCTTTCTGGAGGACGGCGCCATCTGATCCGGGCCGGACAACGCCCCCCCCGGGGGGCCGATGGGTGAAACCAAACCGGGTTTCCGCGTCGCGCGGGCCCGGTTTTGCGTGTCGGAGGCGCGCCATTCGATTCGCCCCTTCCGCTTCCGCCAATCAGGCCCCGCCTTCCGGCGGGACACGGAGGTTTTTCGACCATGGAAATCCATATTCGCCGACGGGTACGGCTGCCCGATCCGTTGGCGCTGGAGCGGCATCGACGAGCGCCGGACCTGGGCCCCCGGGTGCTGTTTTTCAGCGGCGGCACCGCCCTGCGGGACGTGAGCCGGGAGCTGACCGGCTACACCCACAATTCCGTCCACGTCATCACGCCCTTCGATTCCGGAGGCAGCTCCGCCCTGTTGCGGGAAGCCTTCCACATGCCGGCCATCGGGGACGTGCGCAACCGGCTGCTGGCCCTGGCCGATCGAAGCCTGAAGGGCAATCCGGAAATTTTTCGGCTGTTCGCCCAACGCTTTCCGGCCGACGCCGATCCGGGCGAACTCGCCGAAGAGCTGGACCGGATGATTCGCGGTCGCCATCCCCTGGTTTCGGACATCCCGGACCCCATGCGGAAAATCATCCGCCACCATCTGGACCTGTTCCGGAACTACATGCCCATGTCCTTCGACCTGCGCAAGGCCAGCCTGGGCAACCTGATTCTGACCGCCGGCTATCTGGACAACCGGCGGAATTTCGATATCATCATCTACATCTTTTCCAAGCTGGTGCGGGTGCTGGGGGTGGTGCGGCCGGTGATCAACAAATACCTGCACCTGGCGGCGGAACTGGCCGACGGACGCACGGTTGTGGGTCAGCACCTGCTGACCGGCAAGGAGACCGACCCCATCGCCGCCCGGGTGGAACGGCTCTACCTGACCGACAACCGGGAGGCCCCCCGTCCCGTCGAGGCGCCGATCCGGGCCAAAATGCACAAACAAATCGGAAAAGCCGACCTGATTTGCTACCCCATCGGCAGCTTTTACTCCAGCGTCGTGGCCAACCTGCTGCCGGAAGGGGTCGGCCGGGCGGTTCAGGCGGCCGACTGCCCCAAGGTCTTCGTGCCCAACACCGGCGAAAGGGACCCGGAAGCGGTGGGAATGACCCTGACCGACCTGGTGGACCGGCTGCTGATTTACCTGCGCCGGGACGACCCCGCCGCCATCTCCGCGGCCGACGTGCTGAACTTTGTGCTGGTGGATTCGGAGCGGGGGAACTATCCGGGCGGGGTGGACCGGAAGGCATTGGAATCCCGGGGAGTCACGGTCCTGGACGCGCCCCTGGTGGATGAACGGCGCGCCCCCGACATCGACCCCGCCCTGCTCGTCTCGATCCTGCTGTCCCTGGCCTGACCTTCGCCGTTCGGAATTCCCGGCCGTCGGCCCTCATCCTTTAACGGGAGCCAAACCATCATGCAAGATCGGAACAAAGTCCTTCTGGAAAGCATCAAGCGGCTGTTGCGGCGCAACGCCACCTCGCACCTGCGCAAAATCGTCAACAAAACCCACGCCGCCGACCTTGCCCGGTTGTTCCGTTCACTGCCGCTGGCCCATCAGCACAAAGTCTTCGATCTCATCGACGAAAACGAGCAGAAGGGCATTCTGTTCAGCGAGATGGACGAGGACACCTTTCTGGATTTCATCCAGGAACTGAAAATCGACGAAATGGTCACGGTGCTGGAGGACATGGCCAGCGACGACGTGGCCGACCTGATCGAGCGGATGCCCGACGAGACCTCCGACCTGGTGCTCAAAAAGATGAAGCAGGAGGGCTCCGAGGAGGTGGAGTCGCTGCTGGGCTACGAGGCCGACACGGCCGGCGGCATCATGACGCCCGACTTCATCGCCCTGCCCGAACACATCACCGCCAAAGAGGCGGTAAAGTCGATCCAGAGGGAACACCTGGACGTGGAGATGCCCTTTTATCTCTACGTGGTGGACGAAAATCAGAAGCTGGTGGGGGTCAGCTCGTTGCGGCAATTGGTGGTCAGTCCGCCGGAAACCTCGCTGAAAGAGCTGATGGTCACCGACGTTTTTTCGGTGCGGACCCACATGGATCAGGAGGAGGTGGCCAAGCTGGTGGCCCGGTACGACCTGCTGGCCGTGCCGGTGGTGGACGACACCAACACCCTGGTGGGCATCGTGACCGTGGACGACGTGATCGACATCATCAAGGAGGAGGCCACCGAGGACATTTTGCGCATGGCGGGCGCGGGCGCCGAGTTTGTGGAAACCAAGTCGGTGCTCAAAAGCACCCGCATCCGGCTGCCCTGGCTGTTCGCCTCCTGCCTGGGCGGGCTGCTGGCATCCCTGATCATCGGTCATTTCGAGGACAGTCTGACCCAGGTCACCTTTCTGGCCGCCTTCATTCCGGTCATCATGGGCATGGGGGGCAACATCGGGACCCAGTCCTCCACCATCGTGGTGCGGGGGCTCTCCACCGGCCTGCTCCACGTGCGGGACATCGGCAAGGTGGTGGGCAAGGAGCTGACCATCGGCTTTTTTCTGGGAATCGTCTACGGAACGCTGATCGGGACCGTGGCCCAGTTTCACCAGGATTCGCTGGCCCTGGGGATTTCGGTGGGGTCCGCCGTGGTCAGCTCCATGTCGGTGGCGGCGCTGGTGGGCTCCCTGGTGCCCATGCTGTTCGCCCGGCTCAACGTGGACCCGGCCGTGGCCACCGGCCCCTTCGTCACCACCGCCATCGACATCATCTCGGTGTTTTTCTACTTTCAGATCGCGACGTTGCTGCTGGGATTGTAGAAGAGCGCCGCCAAATGTTCGTCGGCGATGGTTGAATTGACGGAAAAAGGAGGAACCGAATGAACCCGCCCAATCGCGCGCAACTCCGCCCCGGCCTGGAGGTGGAAATCGTCCAGAAGCAAGACCAGCGCTCCGGCCGGCTTACCCGGGGCGTGTTGAAGGACATTCTCACCAAATCCGGCAGTCATCCGCACGGGATCAAAGTTCGACTGGAAAGCGGGGAGGTGGGGAGGGTGAAGGGGGTTGTTGGGGAGGGGTGAGTTTTTCATCCGAACGATTACACAAAATCATCGAGGACGAGAACTTTTAAGTTGTCAATCTTTTTCAACTTTTTGTCGTTGGTAAGGAAGGCGTCACAGTCCCTGGAAAGTGCGGCCGAAACCTGCAAAGCATCAGGTGTTCGGAGATTATGGCGGCAACGGAGGTCCGAGGCTTATTCGGCAATTTCAGCATCGATTGCGACAAGTTCAAAATTTCGGCTATTTTGAAGGATATCGCGATATTGATTTTCAAGATCGCGACGGCCCTCCCGCCGTGGCAATACTAACACTTGGGTCAACGTAACCACGGAACCGAAGCCCTTCAGGTTTCCCTCGTCAATCCTTCTAATGACATGGCGCACCAATGGAAAATAGACCGGATGAAGTTCTGCGAAATAAATAATGGGGGAAGTGTCGAAGCCAATCCGCTCAATTTCCGAAAAAACGGAATAGAAATCACGGTCGGTCATGCCATTCATCCCGCAGTTCATCCACGTACTTTTGCGCGTCAACCCCTTCCCATATTTCGGCGCCCAAACCTTCAAGTTCCAGAAGGCTTCTCGGGCGGCGATCTTCCTTCTTTGATTTTTCGACCAAATTCCGACTTATCAAAGAAATAAGTTCCAATTGCTTTGGAATTGGGATTCGCTTAATGTAGCGATCGTATAATGACTCAATATTCATGAGAATTCCTCGTCCGCAGGTCATGCTCGGTTTGCAAATTCAGCCAAAATTGGGATTCCACTCCAAAATACCGCTCCAGCCGCAGGGCGGTGTCCGGAGAAATGGAACGTCTTCCATTCACCATTTCGCCGATCCGATTGGGAGGCACCGAAAGGTCTCTGGAAAGCTGGTTCATGCTAATTCCCAGCGGTTCCATGAAATCTTCCTTGAGGATTTCCCCCGGCTTGATCGGTTCCGGATCACGCTCGTTTTCCATGGTTTCAACCTCAAAAGACGCCAGAAAAACTATGCCTCGATAGATTCCGTAAGCAACCTGTCGCATATCCGAAAGATCAATCCCCGGATGGAAGGATTACCCGCCCCCGGGATGAAAAGGAAACCCCTTGCTGGGATTGCGTGCCAATCATGATGCATTCGGTAATCGGCGGGTTGACAAGGCCGGCGGATATCCATTCGACGATGAAATTGGTGCCGGACCCTCCGCTTTCGTCCTTTTCCGGAATCACGTAGCGCAAGGATTCAAGGGGCTGAAGCCGCCTCGGTTCATCCAAAAACCGCCTGAGATGCTTCCCCAGGGTGGCATAGTAATTCACCGAAGTGATTTCAATTTCGTTTTTTGGATCAATGTTTCTAATGCTCAAAGTTACCGCCAACAAAAAGGGCCTTTCCTTGTTTCCGCCGAAAATATGGGAATAGGCGGGAACATAGATCGACTGGCCCCGGCTGAGCTTCGGTTCTTCATCCGCATGGAGCGGCATGGAAAAGAAAAGAACGAAAGCCAGCATTGCCGAAAATAACCTCAGCATAAAACGTCTCCCCAAAATGCCCCGTCTACGAACGTAAACAAAAACCGGAGATCGCCTCAATTGGGTCCCGACTTCATTGAGGCGGCCAGGGGAAAAGCCCTTCCGGCGCTCTTGAA
>JBKHDD010000045.1:0-28260 GCA_046541515.1 Desulfococcaceae bacterium | reverse complement strand
AGCAAGCGCCCGCCCCCGCCGCCAACGTGGAGGGCGTTCCGCTGACCGCCCCCATGCCCGGAATGGTGGTGAGCTACGCCAAGAAGGTGGGCGACGCGGTGAGCAAGGGCGACACCGTGGTCATTCTGGAAGCCATGAAGATGGAAAACGCCCTGCCCGCCCCGGTGGACGGCACGGTGAAGGCCATCAACTACGACAGCGGCGACTCGGTGGCCAAAAACGACGTGCTGGCCATCATCGGCTGATCCGGCGCCGGCGCCGATTCGACAAAGAACGTTCGGACGGCGGCGGCGTCCGCCGGCGACCATCTCCGGGCGGGGTCGGCAACCGGCCCCGCCCCGGTCGTCGGTACGGGACGACCGCCGAAACCCCTTTATTGCGAGGATTCAGGGATATGAAAATCCATGAGTACCAGGCCAAGGAACTGTTCCGAAAGAACGGCGTGCCCGTCCCCGAGGGCGGCCCGGCCTTCAGTCTGGACGAGGCGAAACAGGTGGCCGACCGGCTGGGCGAATACCCGGTGGTGGTCAAGGCCCAGATCCACGCCGGCGGCCGGGGCAAGGGCGGCGGCGTCAAGCTGGCCAAAAACGCGGCGGAATTCGAGCAAATCTCCGGCGAAATCCTGGGCATGACACTGGTGACCAAGCAGACCGGTCCCGAGGGCAAGCTGGTGAAAAAGCTGCTCGTCGAGCAGGGGCTGGACATCGCCAAGGAGCTGTACCTGAGCATCCTGCCCGACCGGGGCACGGCCAAGAACCTGATCATCGCCAGCGAGGCCGGCGGCATGGACATCGAAGAGGTGGCCGAAAAGGAGCCGGAAAAGATCGTCAAGATCTTCATCGATCCCAACGTGGGCATCCAGGGCTACCATCTGCGGGACGCCGCCTTCGGCCTGAACCTGCCCCCCGCCGCCATCAAGCCCTTCACGGGACTTCTCAAAAACCTGTACGGCATGTTCGTGGCCAACGACTGCTCCATGGTGGAGATCAACCCGCTGGTGCTCACCGCCGACGACCAGGTCGTCGCCCTGGACGCCAAGGTGGACTTCGACGACAACGCCCTGTACCGCCATCCCGATCTGAAGGAACTTCGGGACCTGGACGAGGAAGACCCCACCGAGGTGGAAGCCTCCGAATACGGGCTCAACTACATCCACCTGGGCGGCGACGGCAACGTGGGCAACATGGTCAACGGCGCGGGCCTGGCCATGGCCACCATGGACTGCATCAAATTCGCGGGCGGCAAGCCCATCAACTTCCTGGACGTGGGGGGCGGGGCCAGCGCCGAGCAGATCGAGAACGGCTTCCGCATTCTCCAGAGCGACCCCAACGTCCAGGCCATCCTCATCAACATCTTCGGCGGCATTCTCCGCTGCGACCGGCTGGCCAACGGCGTGGTTCAGGCGGCCGAAAAGGTCGGCATGCGGGTGCCGGTGATCATCCGCATGGAAGGGACCAATCTGGAAGAGGGGCGGCGCATCCTGAAGGAATCCGGGCTGAAGCTGATCAACGCCGTGGATCTGAAGGACGCCACCGAGAAGCTGAAGGAAGTGATCCAGTAACCCCATCCATCCGGAGGAATCAGCCGTGAGCATATTCGTCAACAAAAACACCAAACTTTTGGTGCAGGGCATTACCGGAAAAGAAGGCCAGTTCCACACCCGGGCCTGCGTCGAATACGGCACCAACGTGGTGGCGGGCGTGACGCCGGGCAAGGGCGGCCAGAAAATGGACGACGTGCCGGTCTTCAACACCGTGCGCCAGGCCGTGAAGGAAACCGGGGCCAACGCCAGCATGATCTTCGTGCCGCCCCCCTTTGCCGCCGACGCCATCATGGAGGCCACCGACGCCGAAGTGCCGCTGATCATCTGCATCACCGAGGGCATTCCGGTGATGGACATGATGAAGGTGAAAAACTACATCCAGGACAAGCCGGTCCGACTCATCGGCCCCAACTGCCCGGGCATCATCACGCCGGGCGAGTGCAAAATCGGCATCATGCCGGGCGTGATCCACAAGGCCGGAAAAATCGGCGTGGTCTCCCGCTCCGGAACCCTGACCTACGAGGCCGTCCACGCCCTGACACTGGCCGAGCTGGGGCAGACCACCTGCATCGGCATCGGCGGCGACCCGGTCAACGGCACCAACTTCATCGACTGCCTGAAAGAGTTCCAGGCCGACCCGGCCACGGAGGGCATCGTGATGATCGGCGAAATCGGCGGCAACGCCGAGGAGGACGCGGCCGAATACATCAAGGCCAACGTGACCAAGCCGGTGGTGGGCTTCATCGCCGGGCTCACCGCGCCTCCGGGCCGGCGGATGGGCCACGCCGGCGCCATCATCAGCGGCAGCTCGGGCACCGGCCAGAGCAAGATCGAGGCGATGAAGGCCAACGGCATCAACGTATGCGAAAACCTGGCCGACCTCGGCGACGTTTGCCGCGACGTATTCGTCTGAGAAGGGACGGGGAAAACCGGCGGGGCGGCGGTCCAATAAAAGGCTTGACGCGGAACAATGATGGCGATATGGAAATTCCGAAGTGTTAAAAAAATCACCATTCGTTCCGCGCAACTTCGGATCGCCGCCGTCTCCGGGAGCCCGTTATGCACGAAATGGGAATCGCGTCCCAGGTGGTGGAGATCGCATTGGCCTCCATCCCCGAAACCCACCGCAACGCCCGCGTGGAACAGGTGAACCTCAAGGTGGGGAAGCTTTCGGCGGTGGTTGCCGACAGCCTGCGGTTCTGCTACGACATCATCATTCAGGATACGGCCCTGGCGGGCTCCACCCTCCACATCGAGGAAATTCCGGTCACGGCCCGCTGCAAAGCCTGCGATCACCGATGGCGGGTGGATGAACCGGTTTTCCGTTGCGCCGCTTGCAAAAGCGGGGACGTGAAAATCGAAACCGGCCAAGAGCTGGAGATCGAATCGATCGAGATTTTGGACTGACATTTCCGCGCCCCGGCGCGGAACCCGCTTCCACAGAGACGCCCGGTTTTTGAACGGTTGCCTCCCGTTCCGGAACGAACAATCCTCTCCTTGGGCGTCTCTGTGGATTTTTTTTGCCGAAAAACGGGGCCGGAATCGCCGGCGGTTCCAGAACGCAAGGCCCGAAGCCTTCCGAGCATCCCCCCGGTCCCGTCCCGAACGCGAGGAAAATTTCATGGAAGTGAAAGTCGTCAAAAAGGTGCTGGGCGCCAACGACAGCATGGCCCAACGCAACCGGGAAATGTTCGCCGAAAAGGGCGTCACGGTGGTGAATCTGATGAGTTCTCCCGGCTCCGGAAAAACCACCCTGCTGGAACGGACGTTGGAACGGATCATGCCGGACATTCGAACCGCCGTCATCGTGGGGGACGTCTGCACCACCCACGACGCCGACCGGCTGGCCAAAAGCGGCGCGCCGGTGGTGCAAATCTGCACCGACGACTTCGGCGGGGAGTGCCACCTGGGCGCCCACGTGGTGGCCAAGGCCGCCGAGGACGTGGATTTGAACAACCTGGACCTGCTCATCGTGGAAAACGTGGGGAACCTGGTCTGCCCGGCGGAGTTCGACATCGGCGAAAACGCCCGGGCCGTGGTGCTTTCGGTCACGGAGGGCGAGGACAAGCCGGTCAAGTATCCGGCCATGTTCCGGGCCTGCGACGCGACGATTCTCTCCAAAACCGACCTGCTGCCCCACCTCGACTTCGACCTGGACCAGGCGCTGGCCTACATCGATCAGGTCCACCCGGACATGCCGGTCTTCACCCTCTCGTCCCGATCGGGGGAAGGCATGGAAAACTGGATCAATTGGCTGAAGGGGTTGGTCGGGCGGAAGTAATCGGCGGCCCGAAATTTCCGTTTTTCCGAACGACGAAAGCGCCCGGGCGGGCGCTTTCGTCGTTTGGAAATGGGAAAAACCGAATGTGGGCGGTTTGGAAGTTCAGGCAGGGTCCGGGGCAGATGACCTTCGGAAGCGCCTGAAAATATCATTCCGTTCCGCTTCCGTCAGAATTCCCGTGAAGGGACTGGAAGACCGAAGCCGAACCGATTCTTCGGAGTCGCTTTCCAAAAGAGCCAACACTCGTTCACTTTCACTTTCTCCGAGAATTCGTTCCCATTCCAATTGGGCGGATGGAGTTTGCGCCCCGCCTCGCCTCCACCTCTTCAAATTTTCAAAGGGAATGTTCCAAAGATCCGGGTTTTCGCGCAGCTTTCGAGCGATTTCTTTATGAAGGGCCTTGGATCGTTCTTCGGAACGCCGTTGTAAATTCATTGCGAAAATCCTTTTTGAATCGAGGCGGCAATTCTCTCCTTGCTTTTCACGTCCAAAGGGGTTTTTCCCAATCTTTCCAGCAGCACTTTATGAGAAACCAATCCAATCGCTACGGCAGCGTGAAAAAATTCGATGTCTTTGATCCGCCCCGCGTACAGCTTGGAAACTAAGAGGTCATGGATTTCCAGACACATCCCGGAAATGTAATTTGTATTCCAATTGCATATTTCAATCAAACGGTGTTCCCAACCGTCCGGCAGGGTGCTCGTCGTGAAGTCCACAGCTTGAGCATAATAACCAAATGTATCATGAAAATTTGACAGTTCGCCGAGGACCGCTTCGACAAGATCGGAAGCTTCTTCTGTATCTTTAAAAAGAATGTCCACTTCCAGCGAGCGAAACAAAACTTGACATTGCCTCGCGACGAACGAGATTTCGGAATGGTCGGCTTTGGGAAAAGATTCCGCTACCGTAGGAAATTGCCCTAAAATCGATTGACTGCCTAAAATGATTAACCTTCTTCGACCAGAAACCTCTCCCGCAGCCCGAATCACATGTTCCAATTCCCTCCGATTCAATTCACCCCGCAACCCGCATGAAAGATGAACAGTCGTTCATTACCCAAACAACGCCCCCGCCACCACCTCTCCCAACTCCCGAAACCGGCCCCAGAAGAAATGGTCGGCGTCGGGGACGATTTCGAATCGGGCGTCGGGATTCCATCGGGTCGCCAAGGCCCGGACCCGTTCCGTCGCGCCGAAATCGTCTTCGTCGCCGACGACCGTCAGGGCCAGGCGGGGCAGTCGATCCACGTCGGCGAAGGAGAGGAAGTCCACCGGGGGCGAAACCAGAATCAAGCGGTCCACGCCCTCGGCCTCCATTTCCATCCGGGCGGCCACCCACGCGCCGAAGGAGTAGCCGGCCAGATCGATCTTTTGGACGCCCCGCTCCCGCAGATAGGCCACCGCCGCGCGAACGTCGTCCATCTCGCCCCGCCCGTCGTCGTAGCTTCCGCCGCTTCCCCCCACGCCCCGGAAATTGAAGCGCAGGCTCGTCAGCCCCCGCCGGGCGTAGACGTCGGCCACCGTCTCCACCACGGGATTCCGCATCTCGCCGCCGTAAAGCGGGTGCGGGTGCGTCACCACCACGCCACGATCCATCGCGCCCTCGGCCAGCAATCCTTCCAGCCGGATCTTCCCGGCCGGGAAATCGATCTTGCGCGCCATCGGCTCCGCCTTCCCCAATCATATTCCCGGTCCGTCCAACGATGTTTCCGCGCCGGACCCTACTCGTCATTGGTCTCCCCTTGCGCCGGTTTTTTCCGGGCGCGGGGCCGCCGTCTTCGCCGCCGTTTCTTTGTCTTTTTCTGGGCGACCCGATCCGGGAGCCGTTCCAGCACGGAGAGGATTTCGACTCCGAACTCCGCCCGTTGCCATTCCCGCAACTCCTCCACCTCCGCCAGCTCTTCCAGGGTTGTCGGGTTTCGGGCGGAGATGGCGGTCATCTGGGATTTGTTGAGCACCAGGGCCGGGTCCATATCCAGATCGGCGCACCGCTCGTCCCGCCAGGCCTTGAGCGCCTTGACCCGCAACGGCGCCCGGGGAGACGGCGGCGGCGCGAAACGGCGCGGGTAGGTCGGCAACTCGGATTCCGGCCGGGCCAGGGCGTCGGAAACGATCTTGGCCACGGGACGCGCGTACATGTTGAGCTGCTTGCGGCTGAAGGCCCCGGAGGCTTCCACCGCCTCGGGGGTTTCCGGCCGAATCTCCACGATCCGCTTCACCGCGTTGTTGCCGAAGACCTTGAAGGGCGGCCGGTCCTTGCGTTGGGCAATGCTTCGGCGGAAGCGCAACACCCCTTCCAGCACGGCCAGATCCCGGGGCGGCAACTTCCCCGCGCCCTTGAAGCGCAGAAACAGCGGCCCCTCGTCCTCGGCGGCGCGGACCTGGCTCAGCAGCTCGCATTCCTCCCGCACCCATTCCAGCCGGCCCCGACGCTGAAGTTTTTTCTGGAGACTCCGGGCCAGGGGAATCAGGTAGGTGGTATCCTCGGCGGCGTAGGCCAACATTTCCGGCGGGAGAGGGCGCTGGGACCAATCTTTTTTCTGGTATTTTTTGTCCATGGATACGCCGAACTCCCGACCCAGGACGGCTTCCAGGCCGGTTTCCGCAAATCCCAGAAAGCGCGCGGCGATCTGGGTGTCAAACAGATTGTGAATGACGATGCCGAAATCCCGGTGCAGAGAGCGAACGTCGTAGTCGGCGCCGTGAAACACCTTTTCAATCCGGGGATTGGCGAAAATCGGCGCCAACGCGGAAAGATCGGGAACCGCCAGCGGATCGACGATGGCGCTTTCCTGGCGGGTGGCGATCTGAATCAGGCAGACCCGCTCCTGGAAATGGTACATGGAGTCCGCCTCCAGGTCCACCGCGATCACCCGCTTGCGGCGAAGCACCCCGGCGAAATGAGAGAGCGCCTCCGGGGTTTCAATCATGCAGGGGCCGGAAGACTCGGTCCCGGCCGCCGGGGAAGGGACGGAGATCGTATCGGTCGCGTATGCGCTTTGTCGGCTTTTGTAACTCGGTTTTCCATTCATTTTTTAAGTATAACGCGGTTTTGAGTCGCGCACAAGGTTTCCTCCGCTTCGGGAAACGATCGTCCCGATTCCCCCCCCTCCTCCACTTCCCCGCGGGAAACCGGATCGGCGCCGGAAAGCTCCGCCTCCCACACCGGAAGACAAACCCGAAAGGTGCTCCCACGTCCCTTCTCGCTGTCCACCTGAATCAGCCCGCCGTGGTTCAGAACAATCCGATAGGCCGAAGCCAGCCCCAGCCCCGTGCCCCGGGTCAGGGTTTTGGTGGTGAAAAAGGGATCGAAGACCCGGCGCTGGACCGCGTCGTCCATGCCCACGCCGGCGTCGGACACCGAAATCCGAACATAGCGCCCGGGCGACCGGCCGAAAGGGGCCACCTCGGTCTCCGATAGCAACACGTTTTCGGTGCGCACCGCCATCCGCCCGCCCCCGGGCATGGCCTGGGCGGCGTTGATGAACAGATTCTGGAGCACCTGTTCCAGCTGGTTGCGGTCTCCGGCCATGGGCCACAGGCCGTCGGCGTACGTTTCCAAAAGGTCGATCTCCTCCCGGGTGCGGGCGAAGCGGCGCACCTGATCGGAAACGAACCGGTTGGCGTCCATGGGCCGTCGGTCGAAGTCCCCGGTGCGGGCCAGGCTCAGAAGTCGGCGGGTCAGGTCGGCGGCGGAGTGGAGATGGGATTCCATTCCGTCGAGCTGTTCCAGGATCCGCGAATCATCCTTCGCCCGCAGCCGCATCAGGGAGACCCGGCCCTGCAAACCCATCAGAAGATTGTTGAAGTCGTGGGCAACGCCCCCGGCCAGGGTGGCCAGGGCCTCGAACTTCCGAGCCCGGTCCAGCTCCCGCTCCAGCCGGTTCCGTTCGGCCTCGGCGGCCCTTTCCCGGGAGAGATTCCGGGCATGGACGCAGAAGCCGGCCACCTCGCCGTCCGCGTCGTGGACGGGCCATCCGGTCAGCCCCACGGGAAACTCCCGGCCGTCCCGATGGCGAAACGTGGTCTCCCAGACCGAAGCTGAATCTTCCCCGGACGGCTCCCGCAGAAAGGTTTCCACCGGCGGGGCGGACCCCGTCGCAATCTCGGCGTATCGAAGATCGGTCAGCCGTTGGAGGTCATGGCCGAGCATGTTCAAAAAGGCCGGGTTGGCGTGAAGGAACCGTCCCCGGCGGTCGGCCAGGGCAACCCCCATCACGCCGCCTTCAAACAGCCGGCGGTAGTTTTCCTCGCTTTTCCGGAGTTCCGCCTCCACCCGCGCCCGCTCCGCAACCTCCGCGGAAAGTTCCGTGTTGGCGCGGTGAAGCGCCTCGGTCCGCTCGCGGACCGCCTGACGCAACCGCCGGTTGAAGGCGAGCACGATCAGCAGACCGGCCGCGACGGCAACGATGGCAGCCCCGGCCCAGGTCAGCAGCCGACGCAGGCTCACCGCGTCGCCATCCGCCGAGTACAGAAACGCGTCCAGGGAGAGATCCGCGGGCATCATGCCCAGCTCGGCGTAGGTGCGGGCGATGTGCCGCCAGCGGCCGGGATTCATGTGGCCCACCGGGATAAACCGGGGCAGGATCAGTTCCTGCATGGTTTCGGCTTCGTGGCGGAGATGTTCGACGGACGCGTCCACGGCGTGGCGCCCCCGCAGCAGCGCGATGATCTCTTCGGGACGGCTCAGGGCATATTCCCATCCCTGGATGCTGGCGGTCAGAAACGCGGCGACCCGCTCCGGATGTTCCTCGATCTCTTTTTGGGTGGTGAACAGGCAGTCGCCGTAAAAATCGATGCCGTAGGTGACCGGCCGAAGGATGTGGAAAGAAACGCCTCGCGCGGCCAATTCGAACGGCTCGTTGGTCAGATAGGCCGTGGCGGCGTCGACCCGGCCATCGAGCAACGCATCGAGGGAAAACGTGTGCGGAACCCGGACAATCCGATCCGGCTCGATCCCCTCCCGCAGGCACATGCCCAGAAATTCGGGATCGGTTTCGGGATTGTACATCACCCGCCGTCCAATCAGATCCGAGGGCGTCCGAATGCCGGCGCCGCGGGCAATCAAGATGCTGGGAGAATGTTGGAAGATGGCGGCCAGGGCCACCAACGGCGCGCCCTCGGCGAAATCCAGCAACGCGCCGGGACCGTTGACCAGATAGTCGGCCCGGCCGGACAGCAACTCCCGGGTCGGCGGTCGATCCGGCGTCCCCTCCCGGAACCGGATCTTCAGCCCGGCCTCCCGGTAGAATCCCCGGGCCTCGGCGGCGTAATAGCCGGCGAACTGGAACTGATGATGCCATTTAAGCTGGAGCGTAACCGTTTCCAGGGATTCCGCACGGGCGAAAACGCCGCCCAAAATCAGGAACAGCGCCGCCATCGCCGCCGAGAGAAGGATTGGGCGAAGGGAAAAAAAGGGACGGGAAAATGTGGCGGGGAAAGGAGGCACGGCGCATCGGCGGTGTGGGTGAGAAGAAAAATGGTAAAAAAAATTATGAGGGATCGGCCGGGAAAAATCAAGCCAGAAGAATGCCGGCCGCGGCGCCGGTCGTCGGGGTGGCCAGGGTCTCGGCCAGGATGGAGCGAAATCCCAGCGCCACGATCTCCTCCCGGCGCTCCGGGGCCATGGCGCCCATGCCGCCGATCATGATGCCCAGGCGGCCGGGATTGGCGAAGCCGCACAGGGCGTAAATCAGGATATTTCGGCTTCCGGGAAAGAGGTTTCCGGCGGCAGATTCGCCGGCTCCGGGCAGGCCGCGAATTCGTTGAGGACCGTCTTGGTTCCCATCAACCCGCCGGCGGCGACCGCTTCGGACCGGGGCCCCCGCCGGCCAGACCACCGGGGCGAGCGGCCGGCCCAACAGCCGCTGAAGGGCGATTCCTCCCCCGGCGGCCAAATTCGGACGGTCGCCGCCGGCCGCGGGAAAATCGGCCGGCCGCAACAGATGCAATCGATCGGGAGCGAAAGGCTCAGTCATGGCCGCCACTCGGGGTTCCGGCCGCCTCCGGCTTCTGGACGATCACCTGCCGTTTCAGCCGCTCCATGTCCTCGCCCTCCAATTTTTCCTTTTCCAGAAGGGCCGCGGCGCCGCGGTCCAGAACGGCGCGGTTGTCCTCCAGAATTTGGACGGCCCGCCTGTATTCGGCCTCGATGATTTCCTGAACCTCCGCGTCGATTTCCCGGGCCGTGGCCTCGCTGTATTGCCGAGCCCCCTCGGAAACCAGCGGCAGAAACTGCTGCCGCCGCTCCCGCTCGAAATACACCTGCCCCAGCCGCCCGCTCATGCCGTATTCCTTGATCATGGATCGGGCGATGTCGGTGGCGCGGGCCAAGTCGTTGTGAGCGCCGGTGGAGATGTCCTGGAAAACGATGGCCTCCGCGGCCCGCCCCCCCAGCAGAGTGGCAATTTTGTTGAGCAGCTCGGTCCGCCGCATGAGAAAGCGGTCTTCGGTGGGGGCCTGCATGGTGTAGCCCAAGGCCGAGATGCCCCGGGGGATGATGGAAATTTTCCGCACCGGATCGCTCCCCGGCAGGGCCCAGCCCAAGATGGCGTGGCCCATTTCATGGTGCGCCACGATGCGGCGCTCTTCGGCGTTGATAAGCCGGTTCTTCTTTTCCAGACCGGCCACCACCCGTTCCACCGCCTCCTCCAGCTCCCGCTGGGTCACCTTATCCTTGCCCCGCCGGACGGCCAGCAAGGCCCCCTCGTTGACGATGTTGGCGAGATCGGCCCCCACCATGCCGGAGGTCATCCCGGCGATGGCCTCGATGTTGATGTTTTCGTCGAAGGTGACGTTTTTCAGGTGAATCCGAAGAATATCTTCCCGCCCCTTCATGTCGGGGCGATCCACCAGCACCTGCCGGTCGAAGCGGCCGGGGCGCAGCAGGGCCGGGTCCAGAATCTCGGGCCGGTTGGTGGCGCCCATCAGAATCACGCCGATGGTGGGGTCGAAGCCGTCCATCTCCACCAGGAGCTGGTTCAGGGTTTGCTCCCGCTCGTCGTGGCCGCCGCTCATGCCGGCCACGCCCCGGGCCTTGCCCAGGGCGTCCAGCTCGTCGATGAAGATGATGCAGGGGGCCTTTTCCTTGGCCTGGTTGAACAGATCCCGCACCCGGGCCGCGCCGAGACCCACGAACATCTCCACGAATTCCGAGCCGCTGAGACTGAAGAAGGGGACGCCGCTTTCCCCGGCCACGGCGCGGGCCAGAAGGGTTTTTCCGGTGCCCGGCGGGCCCACCAGCAAAATGCCCTTGGGCACCCGCCCGCCGAGTTTGGTAAATTTCTCCGGCGTTTTCAGGAAGTCGGTGACCTCCTCCAGCTCCTGCTTGGCCTCGTCCACCCCGGCCGCGTCGGGAAAGCGGGCCTTGACCTCGTCCTCCATGTAGATTTTGGCCTTGTTTTTCCCCAGGGTCATAAAGCCCGGCTGGCCGCCGGCGATCCGTTTCATCAAAAAATACCAGATGCCGAAAAAGAGGAAGAGCGGGAAAATCCAGGAAAACAGGTTCCGAAGAAAGGTCGGCTCGATTTGTCCCTTGAATTGGACGCCGTTTTTTTCCAGCAGTTCGGAAATTTCGGGGTCCACCTTGACGGTTCGGAAGAGCACTTTCTGCCCCGGATTGTCCGGGTCGGTCATCCGGCCCTCGATCCGATCCGCGCTGACGGACACCTCGGCAATGCGGCCGTCTTTGAGATGTTTCAGAAACTGGCTGTACGGAACGGTCCGGATTTGGGTCATGGAAAAAAGGATATTTTGAAGAATCAGCACCAGCCAAATGCCGATCAGCACATACCAGAAAGAAAACTTGTGATGCTTCTGCATGTCCCCTCCATGTCGAAAGTTTCGGAACCGGTCTGGGAAACCATCCCAAACCGCCGGCGAACCCCGGACCGAATGGCGAGAAAGCTAACCATTTTCCGGAAGGGGACAACTCGCCCGCCGCCTCCCGGTCATTTCTTCTTCCCCGGCGGGGCGTGGATCGCGCCGCCCAGGAAGATTTCGGCGGCTTCGGACTCGGTTTCGGAGAGGGTGGGATGGGGATGGATGCTCAGGGCCACGTCTTCGATGACGGCCCCCATTTCGATGGCCAGAACGCCCTCGGAGATCAGTCCTTCGGTGTCCCGGCCGACGATTCCCACGCCCACCACGCGCCGGGATTCCGGATCGACCAGGATTTTGGTCAGCCCTTCGGACAGGCCCATGGTCGCCGCCCGCCCCGAGTATTTCCAGGGAAAGCGTTGGATTTCCACGTCCCGTCCGGATTCCCCGGCCTCGTTCTCCGTCAACCCGGCCCAGGCCACCTGGGGATCGGTGTAGACCACCGCCGGAATGGCCCGAACGTCGAACGCCGCCGGTTCGCCGGCGATCGCCTCGGCGGCCACCTTGCCCTCCCGAAATGCCTTGTGGGCCAGCATCATGCCGCCCGCCAAATCGCCCACGGCGTAGATTCGCTCGTCCGACGTTCGCTGCTTTTCGTCCACCGTCACGAAGCCGTCGTCGTCCAGGGTCACGTCGGTGTTTTCCAGCTTCAGGCCGTCGGTATTCGGTTTGCGCCCAATGGCCACAAGGGCCCGATCGAAGGTTTCCGGCTCGCCGTCGCCGATTTTCACCGTTACCTTCTCGTCGGTTTCCTCCATGGATTCCAGCCGAACGCCCAGCCGCACGTCTTCGAACAAGGATTCGATCCGTTTGGCCAGCGGCTTCACCAGATCGGCGTCCACGCCCGGGAGAATCTGGTCGGCCATTTCGGCCAGGGTCACCCTGGCCCCAAGGGACGCATAGACCATCCCCAGCTCCAACCCCACGTAGCCGCCGCCCAGAACGAACAGCCGTTCCGGCGCCTCCGGAATTTCCAGCGCCCCGGTGCTGCTCATGATCCGGCCGCCCTTGCGAAACCGGGTTCCGGGAAAGGCGACGGGCCGGGAGCCGGTGGCCAAAATGCAGTGCTTGAATTTGATGATGCCGGCGTCGCTCTCGAATACCCGCACCTCCCGGGAGCTTTCGAAGGCGGCCCGTCCCTGGATGAGTTGCACGCCCCGTTGTTTCGAAAGGGAGAGCAGCCCGCCGGCCATCTTGTCCACCACCTTGGATTTCCAGGACCGAAGGCCGTCCAGGTCGATTTCCGGATCGCCGAAACGAACCCCCATGTCTTCCGCCCGACCGGCGTCGTGAATCAGCTCCGCCAGGTAGAGGTAGGTTTTGGACGGAATGCAGCCCCGAAACAGGCAGGCTCCGCCGGGGCGGCTGTCGATTTCCACCAGGGTGACGTCCATTCCCAGGTCCGCCGCCCGAAACGCCGCCGCGTACCCGCCCGGCCCGCCGCCGATGACCAGCAACTCCGTTTCCTGCGCCAGTTCTCCCATGACCATTTCGCATACCTCCCGGCGATGAGGGTGTCTCCATGTCCTGGACGATTTGCGGAAATATCGATGCCGACGCCCCCAAGGGGGAAACAACCGGCCAATCCCCTCTTGACGGGGGGATGGGGTGTTGTTTCGGCATGAAAATTCCCGCAATTCGCTTTATCGCTCCGGCGCCGCCTCCAGGCGAGCGCGAACGCGATTTTCCGATTCGCCTTCCATCTTTCCACATGGCGAACCGCTTGTCGAGTCGGGATCGGAAAAGGAAGCGGATCGCCTATGCCCCGAAGGACGGGCTTTCGTTGTTTTCGACGGGGGACGTTTCAAATCCGAAGGCGCCGAGACGTGGTCCATCGCTCATCGCGAAGTTCGGAATATCCTTGCGGAGAGAGCCCAAATTTGCTTGCATTTCTTCGATTTCGCCGGATTTTGAAAATTTTTGTTTGACAAAAACCCAAATTTTGCCGTATAGCCGCCTTTTCATTTGGATTGTCGATATTTTCTCCGTCAATTTGCCCTGGAGCGATTCCGGATTCCAGTTTGCGAGATGGCGTCCAAATCCGGAACCCGGTCGCGGGATCGCCTTTTTGAGCCGGATTCCGCCGGTTTCTTTTCCGTTCTCCGGGGAGGCGAGACTTGCCGGCAATTCCCGAAAAAAAGGGGAATGCCGCCGAAGGGAAGGCTTATGGGACAAACCGAAACGCGCCGAGGCGAAACCGGGGAGCGGCCGGGCCGGAGGGCGTCGCTTTTTCTGTTCTTTTTCGCCGCCTCCCTTATGTCTTGGCTGGCCCTGTCCTCGGGCCGGGGCCTGGCCTCCGTGCCGGGCGCGCTGACCATCCTCGCCGGGACCTTCGCGGGCGCCAGGGTCTACCGGCGAGACACGCCGCCGTTTCGCCCCGTGCCCTTGGCGAAGCTGGCGGCTTTTTTTCTCCAACAGTCGGTGGTCAGCGGCGCCGACGTGGCGCGCCGCGCCTTCGCGCCCTCGGAGCCCGACATCGATCCCGGACTGATCGTGTACGAAACCCGGCTGGAGCGGGAAGGGGCCCGGATTCTCTTCGCCAACATGATGAGTCTGCAGCCGGGCACCCTCTGCTGCCGACTGGACGGACGGCGGATCACGGTCCACGCCCTGTGCCGCAAGCAACCGGTTCGGGAATCCCTGGCCCTTCTGGAAGACCGCATCCACGACGCGCTTCGCTGATCCGGGCCGCCGCAAAACTGGACGGAAAGCCGGGCGAAAAAACCATCCCCCCTCCCGGGCGGGGAGACAACGCGGGAACCGCAAGATGTACTTCATCGCCTTTTTGATCCTGCTCACCCTGCTGGCCAGTCTGGCGCGAATGGTGCACGGCCCCACCCGCGCCGACAAGCTCATGGTCACCCAGCTTTTCAGCACCTGCGGCTCGGCCACCCTGCTGGTGCTTTCCCGGGCCATGGAAATGGACGCCCTGGTCGACGTGGCCCTGTTGCTGGTCCTGTTGGGCGCCGTCTCCATGGTGGCCTTCACCCTCGCCGACCGGCGGGAACGCCGCTGAAAGGTCGCCCATGCCTCCCCCGATCATTCTTCTCAAATACCTGCTTCTGATCGTCGCCCTGGTCTTCTTCACGGCCGGGACCGTCGGCATTTTGCGGTTCCCCGATCTCTACTCCCGCCTTCACGCCCTGACCAAATGCGACAACCTGGGGCTGGGATTCGTGGTGGTCGCCGTGGCCCTGCACGCCGCCGACGGCTGGCTGGCCGTCAAGCTCGTCCTGATCTGGTTTCTCGCTCTGGCCTCCAGCGCCACGGCCTGCTATCTGGTCGCCCGCGCCGGTCTGCGCGCGGGGCAGGAACCCTGGAAGAGGGAGCCATGAACGATCCGATCTTCATCGACGTTTTTCTGGCGGTGGGGCTCCTCCTCCTGTGCGGCTTTTCCCTGCACGTGCGGGATCTGTTCACCGGAGTGGTCACCTTCATCATTTTCGGGTTGCTCATGTCCGTGGCCTGGGTCCGCATGCAGGCGCCGGATCTGGCCTTGGCCGAGGCCGCCATCGGTTCGGGCATCACGGGGGCCCTGTTTCTCGGCGCCCTTCGACGGCTCGAAGAGAGCGCCCCGGAATACCTGGCGCCCGCCGGCCCCGGCTCTCCGGTGCGCCATTGGCTGTTCGACCTGGGCATCGGGGCCATGGGGCTCGCCCTCTATCCGCTGGTGACGATCCTGGTTCCCGCCATGCTGGACGGGCCGCCCGGTCTGGCCGGACCCGTCTCTGAGGCGATGGCGGACGCCGGGGCCCGAAACCCGGTCACGGCCATCATCCTCAACATGCGGGGCTACGACACCATGCTCGAGCTGGTGGTGCTGCTTCTGGGCTGGTCCGGCGTCTGCGTGCTCCAAGGAGACCTCGGCCGGACCGACATCCAGCCGGCCACCGGCGAGCTGGCCGTGCTCGGCGCCTTCGTCCGTTTTCTCCGTCATCCGGGAATCCTGGTGGCCGGCTATCTGGTCTGGGTGGGCGGAGACGCGCCCGGCGGCGCCTTCCAGGCCGGCGCCATGCTGGGCGGCGTGGGCGCCATCGGCCTGATGGCCGGCGGCCCGGTTCGGCCCCTTTTCTCCGGCCCGGGCGTCCGGCCCGCGCTGGCCGCGGGCGCGGCGGTTTTCCTGCTCACGGGGCTGGCCATGATCGCCGCGGGCGGAAACTTCCTGGAATTTCGGGGAAGCCGGGCCGCGGCCCTGTTGCTGGTCATCGAGCTGTTCTCCACGGTGTCCATCGGCCTGGTCCTGGCCCTGCTCTTCGCCGCCTGCACCTTTCCACCCCATCCCCCCAAGGGCGGGGCAATCGCGGAAGGAAATTCATGACCACCGCCGCGCTTTACCTGTCCACCGGGCTGGTCGTCTTCGTTCTGGGAACCTTCGGGCTTTTCTGGCATTCCAACCTGGTCCGCCGGGCACTGTCCCTAAATTTCATGGCCGCGGGCGTGTTCCTTTTTCTGGTGGCCCTGGGCCGTCGCTCCCCCGCCCCCTTCCCCGATCCGATTCCCCACGCCCTGGTGCTGACCGGCATCGTGGTCACGGTCAGCGCCACGGCCCTGTTGCTGGTGCTCGTCTGCCGGTACCACGAAACCGCAGAATCGGAAAGCGCTCCCCCGCCGCCCCTCCGGGAAGGAAAAAACGACGCGAACGACGAGGGGCCGGAGGATAACGCGACGTGATTTTTCCGGGCGAACATTTCATCGTCATGCTTCTGGCTCTGCCATTGTCGGCGGCCATCCTCAATCTGCTCTTGCCCCGGCGTCCGGCCTCCGCCGTTTTGCTTCTGGCCGCGGTCGTCCTTCCCCCGACGGCGGCCGGTTTGGGGGCGGCGGTCCTGAGCGGCGGGACCATTTCCTATCAAATGGGCGACTGGGCGGCGCCGCTGGGCATCCGGCTTCACGCCGACGGATTGTCGGCCCTGATGCTAGGCCTGGCTTCGGTGATCGGTTGCGCCATCAGCTTCTACGCGACGTCCTACTTCGGGGATGAATCGGCCCCGGCGGACCGTCGACGCACCGACATGTTTCAGCCGGTCTGGCTCATCGGCTGGACCGGCCTCAACGGCCTGTTTCTCAGCGGGGACATTTTCAACCTGTACGTCTGCCTGGAAATTCTCACCCTGACCTCCATCTGCCTGATCGCCGTGGCCGGGACCCACGCCTCGGTTCGCGCGGCTCTGCGATATCTGCCGGTGGCCATCGGCGGATCGCTGTTCTACCTGCTGGGAGTCGCCCTGCTCTACGGCGCCGGGGGCGTTCTGGATTTGGAGCTGCTGGCGGACCGGGCGAGCCACGCGCCGCCCTTCCTGGCGGCCTTCGCCTTCATGGTCACGGGGCTTCTGATCAAGGCCGCGCTTTTCCCGGTCCACTACTGGCTTCCCCCCGCCCACGCCAACGCCCCGGCCCCGGTCAGCGCCTTGCTCTCCGGCCTGGTGGTGACGGCCGCTTTCTACATCCTCCTGCGCATTTCGTCGGGACTTTTCGTCCACTTGGAGACCCTGCGATGGGCCGAACTCCTCGGCGTCCTGGGCTCCATCTCCGTGCTGTGGGGCGGGCTTCAGGCCCTGCGGCAGGACCGGCTGAAAATGGTCGTGGCCTATTCCACCGTCAGCCAGGTGGGATACGGCTTCCTGCTGTTTCCCCTGGCCCTGGCCGGGGGCGCCGCGGCCGAATACGCCTGGAACGGCGCGGTCTATTTCGCCATGGCCCACGCCGTGGCCAAGGCGGCCGCCTTTCTGGCCGTGGGCGCCCTCATGCACCAGATGGGCCATGACCGACTTCACGAAATGGAAGGCGCGGCCTGGCGCAGCCCCTTTATCCTCATGAGCTTCGCCATGGCCGCCCTTAGCCTCATGGGCCTGCCGCCCAGCGCGGGCTTCGTCGCCAAATGGATGATGCTCAAGGCGGCTTTGTTGAGCGGCCAATGGGGATACGCCATGGTCATCGTCGGGGGCGGCGTCCTGGCCATGGCCTACCTGTTCCGGGTGCTGGAAATCGCCATGCGGACGCCGCCGGAAGACGCGCCGCCTCTCCACGTTCCCCGGGGACTGGCCGTTCCCGGCATGGTTCTGTCCGTGGCGGCCGTTCTGCTCGGCATCTTTTCCGACCTGCCCCTGCGCCTGCTCCAGGTCGGTCCCGTCATCGCCCAATGGGGGAGGATCGCGCCGTGAACCTGAATTTCTGGCTTCCGCTGTTCATTCCCATGACTTCCCTGGTCGCCGGCGTCGTCATTTTCTTCCTGCCGGAGGAGAATCGTCCGTTGCGCTCCTTTTTGAACATGGGCAGCGCCGTGCTGAAAATCCTGCTGGTCTTCTTTCTGGTTTGGGGGGTTTTCCACGAGCAGACCTATCGCTTCACCCTGCCCCTGTTTCTGGAGTTCGCCCTGGTGCTGGAGGCCGACTCTCTCGCGCTCTTGTTCGTGGTGCTCTCCTCGGTGCTCTGGCTGGTCACCACCCTCTACGCCATCGGCTATTTGGAACACGGATTCCAGCGCGGCCGCTTTTTCGGCTTCTTCAGTCTCTGCGTCAGCGCCACCACCGGCATCGCCTTGGCCGGAAACCTCTTCACCTTTCTCGTTTTCTACGAATTTCTGACCCTCACCACCTATCCCCTGGTCACCCATCGGGGCACGGAAGAGGCCATCCAGGCCGGCCGGGTGTATCTGCTTTACACCCTCAGCGCCGGCGTCGTCCTGCTGGTGGCCATGGTCTGGCTCAGCTCGTCCGTGGGCGTGGCCGATTTCGAAGAGGGCGGAATCATGGAAGTCACCCGTCTGGCTTCGGCGGCGCCGCTCAAGGCCATTTTCTGGATGCTGATACTGGGCTTCGGCGTCAAGGCGGCGCTGATCCCGCTCCACGGCTGGCTGCCGGTGGCCATGGTGGCGCCCGCGCCGGTCAGCGCTCTTCTTCACGCCGTCGCGGTGGTCAAGGCCGGCGTGTTCGGCATCGTCCGAGTGATCTACGACGTCTTCGGCGTCGAAACCTGCACCGCCATGGGGGTGCGGGACGAACTCATGCTTCTCGCCTCGGCCACCATCCTCTACGGCTCCCTGCGGGCGGTCTTTCAGGATGATTTCAAGCGGCGGCTGGCCTATTCCACCGTAAGCCAGGTCTCCTACATCACCCTGGGCGCGGCCATGGTGGGGCCGCTGGCCACCATCGGCGGCATCGCCCATCTGGCCCACCAGGGCATGATGAAAATCACCATGTTCTTCTGCGCCGGAAACGTGGCCGAGGAAATGCACATCCACAAAATCAGCGAACTGCGGGGCGCGGGCCGCCGAATGCCCTTGACCATGGCCGCGTTCACCGTGGCCGCCATGGGCATGATCGGCGTGCCGCCCATGGCCGGCTTTTTCAGCAAATGGTTTCTGGGGCTCGGGGCCATGGACGCCGGGCTGCCGGCGGTGATCGGCGTGTTGCTGGCCAGCAGCGCGCTCAACGCGATCTATTTTCTGCCCATCATCTACTACGCCTGGTTTTGCGAACCGGACCATCCCCACCCGGAACGACCCCCGGGGCGGCGGTGGGAAATCCATCCCTACCTGTTGCTGCCGCCCCTCTTCACCGCGCTGGCCACCATTTTGCTGGGATTTCTGGCGGCCACGCCCTTCAGCCCCATGTCTTGGGCCCGGCTGATCATGATGCGGGAGTACGGACAATGAGCGTCGACCTCTGGACCATTCTTCTTCCGGCGGTGATCGCGGTTCCGCTGCTCTGGGCCGTCTTCATGATGGCCGGCGAAAACCGGATCGCCTTGGCGCTGGCGCCCTGGACGCCCCTTCCGGCCCTGATCCTTTCGATCTTCGGCGCCGCCTCCGCCCCCGACTTGGAAATCCCTTTCGTCCTGATGGGCGCGACCCTGGGAATGGACGCCTTCTCCAGGGTCTTCCTGCTGTTCACCGCCCTGCTCTGGTGGACCGCCGGGCTCCACGCCCGGGGATACATCGCGCCGGAGCGCCAACGAGAGTTTTTCGGCTATTTCCTGTCGGCCATGGCGGGCAACCTGGGGCTGCTGATCGCGCGGGACCTGGTGAGCTTCTACACCCTGTACGCCCTCATGAGCTTCGCCTCGTACGGGCTGGTGATTCACACCCGAAGCGATCTGGCCCGATATGCGGGGAAAATCTACCTAAAGCTGGTGGTTCTGGGCGAGCTGATGCTGTTTCCGGCCCTGGTGGCGGGCTACGCGGGGTCCCGCGAGCTGATGATCGCCGACTGGGCCGCGGCCCTGGCCGGAAACCCGCACGCCGAAATTCTGGCCGTCCTGCTGTTGCTCGGCTTCGGCATCAAGGCGGGGGCGTTGCCGCTGCACGTCTGGCTGCCCCTGGCCCATCCCGCCGCGCCCACGCCCGCCAGCGCGGTGCTGAGCGGCGCCATGATCAAGGCGGGCCTTTTCGGCATCTGCGTCTTTCTGCCCCTGGGCGCCTGGCAGTCGATTCCCCTGGGAATCGCCGTGATGACACTGAGTCTGCTGGCGGCGGCGCTCGGGGCGCTCTGGGCCATTCCCCAGACCCATCCCAAGGCGTTGCTGGCCTATTCCAGCATCAGCAAAATGGGGCCGATGACCTTCGCGGCGGGGGCTGCGCTCCACCAGCCGGACCTGTGGCCGCTATCGGCCACGGCCATTCTGATTTTCGCCGCCTACCACGCCCTCACCAAGGGGGCGCTCTTTTTGTCCGTGGGCGCGGCCACCGCCTTTCCCAGGGAACGGCGAAGACTGCTGGCGCTGGCCGCCTTTCTGCCGCTGTTCGTGTTCGCCGGCTTCCCGATCACGGCGGGAGCCATCGCCAAGCTGCCCTTCACCGCGCTGAAAAAACCGATGGACCCGACCTGGGCCGGCTGGCTGAACGCCGTTCTCCTGCTCGTGGCCTTCGCCACGGTGATTCTGCTCTACCGCTTTTGGCTGCTTCTGGCCCGGGAGGCCGAAAACGCCCGACCCCATCCGTCTCGGGCCATCTGGATTCCCTGGCTGATGGCGGTGCTAATGTCCGCACTTTTGCCCGTCGCCTATTTCGCCCTGGGCTGGGGGGATTACGTGTCCATCGCCCTGAAACCCGGAAAATGGCTCTCCGCCCTGCCGCCGCTGTTGCTGGGGCTGTTCGCCGCCCTGGCCGCCGCCCGCTGGGGCGGACGCTCCCTCCCCACCCTGCCGCCGGGGGACCTGTTGTTGCTCTACCGACGGATCCCCCGAATTCTCGCCCGCCTGATTCCGTCCGGGCTCTCCGAGCTTGTCGCTCGGCCCACAAGTTCCGCCCAGCCGTTCGTAAACGGCGCGGTTCGGCGGATTCAGCAGTGGTTGCCGGTGAAACCCTTCCTGGAAGGCAGCGGGCGGCTGGAAAAATGGCTCATGGACGGCCCCCTGGCCGGCACGCTGCTGTTGACCTTGTTTTTGGCGATGATTCTGACGTTGACAATGTAGTTTTTGGATTCTCGTTCCCAGGCTCTGTCCGGGAGCGCATTTCGGGGGGCTCTGCCTCGCCGGGGCGACGCGCGGCCTCGCGGATCGCAACGAGATGGAGCGCGCCCCCGCATGGCCGACCCGAGAACGGATGCAAATTCCGGTCAACGAAGCGAGCCATCCCGCTCCCGCCATTCCGGAATGGGATGGACGGCCCCGCCCCACCGAAATCCGTAGCCGCCCTCCGGGGTTTCGGCCAGCCGGTGGGCGATGCGGAGCAGACAGCGATCGGTGAATTTGATCGGGACGCCGTCGCGAAACAAAAAGAGCGCGTCGCCCCGATGGCGCAACCCCTCCGGTCTCGCCGGGACCGTTTCTCCGGTGTTGAGAATCACGCGAAGCTCCGAAGCTTCGGCTCCTTCCGCCCCTCCCTTTTCCAAATCCACCGCGAAAAACGCCGTCTCTTCGCAGGGAAAATAGACCTTTTCCCGAACCTCGCCGTTGATCTGGGCAAGGAAAAACCCGCCTTCGTCGTGGCCCAACGATGCGTTGAAATGATCGATGATGGATTTCTTTCGGAACCGGCCGCCTTCGCCGTGCCAGACGCCGTTGCCGTCCATGCGGAAGGCGGATCGTTCCCGGGGGATGACCACCGTTTTCACAGCCGGTCCTCCGGCAACAAATCCGGCCAGTTCGAAGGCAGTTGCTCCTGATCCACCCGCAACCCGGCGATGAGATCGGGGACGGATTCCGGCCCGGCGCGGAGTCCGGCGGCACGCCCCTCGGCCGCGTCTTCGGCGGCCTGGCGGAGAAACTTCACCAGTGCGTCGGCGGCGTCCCGGCGCAGGGCCGACACGTCCAGCCCCTCCCGCTCCGCGAAGTCCCAAAGTCGGTTCCAGTTTGCCGCCGCCCGTTCCAGCCCGCGAAAGTGGGGCCGGTCCCGGTTGTCCGGGTCCAGGTCCCGCAGCAGAATCCGCCGGTAGCCGGCCAGCACCCCGGCCTTGAGCCGGTCGATCTCCGCCGGGCCGAGGTCCAGCCCCGGCCCCTCGGGGTCTTCGGTGAGATGATGAACGGCGGCGTGAAAGGCCACTTCCGGAATCTCGCCGCTGGTCTCGATGAGAAAAGCCTCTTCTTCCAGAATTTCCGCTTTATCCATCGCCGCCATGGATCAGGACATCGTCAGCATGAGGCGGTCGGGATCTTCCAGGGCCTTGATCACCAGGTCCAGAAAACGGGCCGCGTCTCCGCCGTCCAGCACCCGATGGTCCATGGTCAGCACCACGGGCATCATCAGCCGGGTGACGATTTCTCGCCGGCCGTCGCCTTTTTCGCGGACCACCGGCTGCCATTCGGCCTTGCCCATGCCCAAAATGGCCACCTGGGGCCAGTTGATGATGGGCGTGAAATGGCCGCCCCGCAGACTGCCCATGTTGGTGATGGTGAAGGTCCCGCCCTGGAAATCCTCGCCCGAGACCTTCCGGTTCCGGGTCTTCTCCACCGTTTCGGCGAATTCCACGGAAAGCTCCGTCAGGCTCTTCCGATCCACGTCCCGGATCACGGGCACGAACAGCCCGTCGTCGCTGTCCACCGCCACGCCGATGTGGTAGTAGTTCTTGCGGACGATCTCCCCGGCCTTCGGGTCTAGGCTGGAATTGAAGTTGGGATACCGTTTGAGGGCCGCCACCGCCGCCTTCATGGCGAAGATGGTCGGGGTCAAACGGCCGCCCTGGTCGGAAACGGCGGCCTTGTGCTTCTGGCGGAATTCTTCCAAAGCGGTCACGTCGGCCATGTCGTTGGTGGTGACGTGGGGAATCTGGGACCAGGCGATGGCCATCTGGCGGGCCGTGGCGCGGCGGACGGAGCGAACCGCCACCCGTTCCACCGGACCCCATTTTTCGAAATCGGGCAGTTCCGGCGCCTCTTGGACCATGGGCTTGGCCTTGCGCTTCTTCTTTTCCTCCGCCTCGCGGGCCTCGCCCGGTTCCTTCTGTTCCTTTTCGGCCGCTTCGGCTTCTTTCTTCTCCGCCTTGCCTTCCTCGGCGTGGGCCCGCACGTCCTCGGAGGTCACCACTCCGCCCCGGCCGGTGGGTTCCACCTCGCGAAGGTCCACCTCCAGCTCCCGGGCCAGACGGCGCGTGGCGGGCGAGGCGGGCACCGGGCCTTGGCGGTCGCCGGTTTTCTTCTTTTTTCCGCCGGCTTTCTCGTCTCCGGCTTCCGCCTTCTTGCGCTTTTCTTTGCCGGATTCCTCGTCCGTCGGCTCGGACTCCCGGGATTCCTCTTTTTTCTCCGATTTCTTCCCGGAATCCGCCGCCTTTCTCTCCTTCTCCTCGGACTCGGACGCCTCCGCCTTTTTCTTTTTCTCTTTTTCGGCGGATTCTTTTTCCTCGTCGTCGGCCTTCTCCCTTCCCTCCTTATCGGCGGATTCCGTTTCCTCGTCCTCGTCGGAGAGTTCTTCTTCGGCCACGTCGAAGGCGACAATTTCGTCGCCGACGTTCACCGTGTCGCCCTCCGCCACCAGGATTTCCTTTATCGTTCCGGTGTAGGGCGAGGGGATGTCCACGGCGGCCTTGTCGGTTTCCACCTCCAGGATCACATCCCCCTCTTCCACCGCATCGCCTTCGGACACGTGGATGGCCATGACTTCGCCTTCGTGGATGCCTTCCCCCAGGTCGGGCAGCTTGAAGGATTTTTTCATACCGTCTCCTCCGGTTTCGGTTGGGCGTTCCCGCCGGTTCCGGCGTCTGATCAGGCGTCGAGGGTGGCGCGGGCCGCGCGAAAAATCCGGTCGGCCCCCGGCAGATAGGCCTTTTCTCGGGCGAACAGAGGCATGGTTACATCGAATCCGGCCACCCGGGCAATGGGGGCTTCCAAGTAGAAAAAGGATTTTTCCATGATCCGGGCGATAAACTCCGCGCCGGGACCGTAACTGCCGGGCGCTTCGTGGATCAGGACCGCCCGGCCCGTGCGGCGGACGCTTTCCGTAAACTTCTCGTCGTCCAGCGGCGAGAGGGTCAGCAGATCGATGACGTCGGCCTTGACGCCGTCCTTTTCCTCCAACATCTCGGCCGCCTCCAGCGTCGGCCGCATCATGGCGCCGTAGCTGATCATGGTCAGGTCGTCGCCCTCCCGGACCCGCTGGGATTTCCCAATGGGCATGGTCTCTTCTTCGTCGGGCACTTCTTCGCGGAAAGCGCGGTACAGCCCCTTGGGCTCGTAGAAAACGACCGGATCGGGATCGCGAATGGCGGACGCCAGCAGAGCCCGGGCGTTCCGGGGACCGGAGGGAATCACCATCTTGAGCCCCGGAATGTGAGACCAGAAAACCTCCCGGCTCTCCGAATGGTGCTCCAATGCCCGGACGCCGCCGCCGTAGGGGGTCCGCAGCACCATGGGGACGGTAAACGCGCCTCGGGACCGCCAGCGCATTCGGGCGGCGTGGTTTTCGATCTGGTGAAAGGCTTCGTAGGAAAAGCCGGAGAACTGGATTTCGCAGACCGGCTTGAGGCCGAAAATCCCCATGCCGACGGACATGCCCACGATGCCGGCCTCGGCCAGGGGCGTGTCGATGACCCGATCCTTGCCGAATTCCTCGTGGAGGCCTTCGGTGACCCGGAAGACGCCGCCGTCCACGCCCACGTCCTCGCCGAGCACCACCACGTCCTCGTCTTTTTTCATTTCCTGGTGAAGGGCCAGATTGAGCGCCTGAACCATCGTCATTTTAGCCATTGTCGCCCTCCCCCCCTTCGATTTCGGCGGCCAGCCATTCCCGTTGCGCATTCAGCCGGGGCGGCATTTCCGCGTAGACGTGGTTAAACATGTCCAGGGGATCGCCCATCTTTTCGAACGCTTTTTCGGCTTTCTTGACCGCGTCGTTGATTTTCGCCTTGATCTCTTCGCCGATGGATTCGATTTTTTCGTCGTCCAGCAGCTCCCGATCCTTCAGAAAGGTTTCAAAGCGGGAGATGGGGTCCTTTTCCTTCCATTCCTCCACCTCTTCGTCGGTACGGTAACGCTTGGGATCGTCCGCCGTGGTGTGCATCTGAAGCCGATAGGTGACGCATTCGATGAGGGCGGGTCCCTTTCCCTCCCGGGCCCGTTCCACGGCGTCCCGGGCGGCGGAATAGACGGCGAGGATGTCGTTGCCGTCCACCTGGATTCCCTTTTCGAATCCGTAGGCCGCGGCTTTCTGGGCGATGGTCTCGGAGCGGGTCTGATGCTTCCTGGGCACCGAAATGGCCCACTGGTTGTTTTGGCAAATGAAGATCACCGGCAGTTCGAAGACGCCGGCGAAGTTCATGGCTTCGTGGAAATCGCCCTCGGAGGTGGCGCCGTCGCCGAAGAAGGTCATGGCCACTTCGCCGGATTCCTTCAGTTTCGCGCCGTAGGCGATGCCGCAGGCGTGAAGCATTTGGGAACCCACCGGCACCGAAACGGGGAGGGTGCGGGGCTTTTCCGCTTTGTCGTATTCGGCCGCCTCGTTGAAGCCGGCGGCGGCGATGAGCACGGCTTCCATGCTCTGGCCGCGAAAAATCTGGGCGGCGGTCTCTCGGAAGGAGGGCGCCATCCAGTCGGTCTCTTTCAACGCGGCGACCGCGCCGATCTGGGCGGCCTCCTGACCGGTGACCGGGGCGAAAGTGCCGATGCGGCCCTGGCGCTGCAGATTGAGCTGACGCGCGTCAAACTGGCGGCCCAGCACCATGGCGCGGTAGAGTTCCATGAGCCGTTCTTCGGAAAGGTCTGGAACCAGGTCGGAATCCACCGTGCCATCCGGCTCCAGGATGGACAGATATTCCACCTGAACAGGGATATCCAAGGTTTTTCGAGGCATGATCGTCTCCTTTTTGGACCGGGGGAGAATGAGACACGAAATGCCGAGGGGAAACCGCTACGCCGGTGAATGAGCCTTTTGGAACGGCAAGGCCGGAAACGCGTCCGAACCCGGTTCCAAAAAAACGGCCAAGGGACGAACCGCCGATGGGCGCTCGTCCGAAAACACGGTCCTTCGCGGCCATTGGAAAACGAAGTTTCGGGCGATCGATCATCATCGACCGACCGGTCATTCGAAAGCAAAAATCACCTCCGTTTCCAATTTGAATAAAATGGTTCCTCGCTTCCATGGCGTCAAGTCTTGCCCCGGCGGGCGCGAGCGTGTATGGAAGAAACCGCGATTCGCGGCATTCCGCCTCGCCGGCCGCCCCGACGCGGTTTTCCGGGCCGCGGAGTTCCCTCCGATCGCGCCCCCGCAAGGGGAAAATCAAACCGTCATTTGATCCGATCGGTCCCGAAAGAATGGGAAACCCCTTTCTTGGACCGGACGGCCCGATTCAACCCATTCGACCAAAAAGACTACCAACCCATGAAACCCTCCGCGCCCGATTACCGCCTCTATCTGGTCACCGACCGCACCTTGGCCCGGGGCCGGGCCGTGCCCGAAGTGGTTTCAGCGGCGGTTTCCGGCGGCGTCACCTGCGTTCAGGCGCGGGAAAAAACGGCGGGCGCGCGGGAGTTTCTGGCGGAAGTCCGTCTGACGCTCCGAGTCCTGAAAGGAAGGGGCGTGCCGCTCGTCGTGAACGACCGGGTGGACGTGGCCCTCGCCGCCGGGGCCGACGGCGTTCATGTGGGCCAGACCGACCTCCCCGTCACGGACGTTCGACGATTGGTCGGGGAAAAAATGATCGTGGGCGTCTCCGTGGAATCGGTGGACGACGCGGTGGCCGCCGAGCGGGACGGGGCCGACTACGTGAGCGTGAGCCCGGTCTATCTGACGCCGACCAAGACCGATACGGCCGCGGGATTGGGACCGGAGGGCGTGGCGGCGGTCCGGGCGGCCGTCCAGTGCCCCGTGATCGCCATCGGCGGATTGAATCGGGAGACGGTCGGAGGGATCGTCCGCGCCGGCGCCGACGGGGCGGCGGTGGTCTCCGCGGTCATGTCCGCGCCGGACCCGGCGGCGGCGGCCCGGGAGCTGCGTGAAATCATCGACGCGGCCCGGGGGGGAAAGGCGAAATGAATCTGAAGGAGCTGGGAGAATTCGGGTTCATCGAGCGGGCGAGCGCCAACTGCCTGATCCGCCGGGACGGCGTGACCCGGGGCATCGGCGACGACGCGGCGGCCTTTGCCGTGCCCGCCGGCGAATTGATTCTGCTGACCAGCGACATGCTGGTGGAGGGCGTTCATTTTCTTCGGAAAGCCGCATCGCCGGAGGAGCTCGGCGCCAAGGCCCTGGCGGTCAATTTGAGCGACATCGCGGCCATGGGCGGCACGGCTCGGGAAGCCTTCGTCAGCTTGGGCGTTCCCTCGGACGTTTCCGTGGATTTTCTGGATGGAATCTACCGGGGAATGCGGGAATTGGCCCGGGAATTCCACGTGAACATCCTGGGCGGGGACACCACCGGCTCCGGCCGGGATCTGATTCTTTCGATCACGGTCACCGGTTCGGTCAAGGAAACGGAAATGCTCCGCCGGGACGCGGCGCGGCCCGGCGACCGGATCGTCTGCACCGGGCATCTGGGCGACAGCCGGGCGGGGCTCCATCTGATTCTGAATGAAGTTCCGGCGGACGATCCGGTATTGGAGGCGTTGCGGAGCGCCCACATCCGGCCTCGCCCCCACCTGCGGGAGGGACGCTTTCTGGCCGAATCCGGCGAGACCCGCGCCGCCATCGACGTGAGCGACGGTCTCGGCGCAGACCTGGGCCACATTCTGCGGGAAAGCGGCGTGGGCGGCCGGGTGTGCACGGATTCGCTGCCGATCTCCGACGCGCTCCGGGAATTCTGCCGCCGGTTCGACCGGGACCCGGTCCGGGAAGCCTTGGCCGGGGGCGAGGATTACGTGCTGGTGGCGACGGTCGCGGCGAAACGGGCGGAATTCCTCGCCAAAGAATTTCGGGAGCGGTTTGAACAGACGCTTTTCGTAATCGGAGAAATCACCGAGGGCGGCGAATTGCTTCGGGTAGACGCGAACGGGGAGGAAACCCCGCTAGCCTCGGAAAGCTGGGACCATTTCAAGCGGCCCTGAACCCCTGTTTCGTTTTTTTTTCCACGTTTACGCGGCGGGCGTATCGCATGCGCACTTGAACCATTCGTCTCCATCTTTCATCTGGTCGTCTCCATCGTTCATCTGGAATCCCAACGTGAACGGCGTTGGGGCTAAACTTGTCTGGAGGAAAT
>JBKHDD010000044.1:0-29089 GCA_046541515.1 Desulfococcaceae bacterium | reverse complement strand
CAACCGGCCCGCTTTCTTCCGCCGCCCGCCGGGGCGGCAGCGGGGCCAGAAAGCCGATCACCAGCATCAACACCCCCGCGCCAATGAAAGAGATGATCCGGGGAACCGTGCCGGAACCGGCCAGATCCACAAAAAACAGCTTCACCACCACCAGCCCCAGCAGCGTCCCGCCGCAAATCCAGACCGATCGGCTTTCCCGCCGGGCCGCACCGGCCATTAGCCCCAGGGCCACCAGGCTCCACAAAATGGAGATCGCCGCTTGGAACAGGTCGGAATCGAACAACGGACCGGCGGCGTACCGCACGCCGGCCCAGAAATGGACCGCCCGCCCGGTGACCGCGTTGAGCCAGAGGAAGACGCCAACGCCCACCGCAAAAGCCAGTCCCCGGAAGACCTCCGGAGAAATTTCGGGGTAGCCCGCCTCTCGGATCGCGCGGAGCCAAACCACCGCCACCACCAACACAAACGCCTGGGCCAAATCGAGCGGATTCAAAACGGGAAACCACGGAAGCGGGTCGGGATTTCCCGCTTGCAGACAAACCGCCAAGAACCATAGGGAAGCGCAGAAAACCAGCGCCGCCGGGGCCATGCCCCGATAGGCTTCGGTTTGCCGCGCCACCGGCCATCGGATGTTCCACGCCGGTCCCAGCAGACCCAACACCGTCAGGGCGGGGATCAGACCCCAAACGGCGGAATCCCAGGCGGGTCCGGCCACCAGGCGATCCACCCACCAGGCGATTTCCCAAGAAACCAGAAAGACCGCGAGGACCACCCCGCCCAGGTGCCACAACCGCACAATGCCGGGTCGCCAAATCGTCTCGAACCGGAACAGCAGCCGAAAATGGACGCCGAAGGCAATCGCCCAGGCGGGAATAAACCAACGGGTGAATGGATGGGCGGGAAGGGAATCTCCCCAAAAATCCCCGGCCGATAAAAGGAGCACCGGAAGCAACATTCCGGCGGGCGCCCCGGCGCTTCGCCAGCGAATTCTCCGGCATAGCTCGCCCAGCGCCAACGCCGTCAGGGAAATCAACGCCAGAAAGGCCGGTTCCTCCTGGAGCGACCCGGACAACCGCCAATCGATCTCCCGGCCCCAAGTTCCCAGCCACCACAGCAGTCCCCAGATCAAAAATAAAACATGACTTCCCCGCTCCCAACGGCGGAGGCTCTCGGCGTTCCGTTCCAGATAGGCCGAGGAAAAGAGCCCCGCGAGGCTTACCACCAGCCCGCCCAGAAAAACGCCGTTGAGAAACGGGAGCCCGCTTCCCCGTCCGCCCGTTGCAACGATAAAGGAAAAACCGGCCCCGAACTGGAGCAGCAATCCAAAATTCCGGGCCAAGGCTCGATTCTGCCGAACGCCGATCCAGACCAGGGCAGCGCCCTCCATGGCCCAGGCGGCGGCCGTCCAGCGGCCGTCCAGGGCCAGCGGGATGGCCAGACTGCCGAAGACCACGCCCAGCGCCAGAAAGGATTCCGCCAGCAGCCGCATCCCGGTCACGGCCCGGCGCCAGAGGACCGAGGCCAACCCCACGTAAAAAGCGCTCAGGGCCAGGGCGCTGAAGGGCAGGCCGTATTCAAAACGGGCAACCAGCCGAGCCTGCAACGCGAACACCACGATGGGCAGGCCGAAAACCAGCGTTCCGTCCACCATGCCCCGAAGTTTCACCGGAAGCCGGTGGGCGAAAAGGACGGAAATGGCGACGTAAAACAGGAAGAAAAGGAGGAGAAAGGGCTGGACCGTGGCGTAGTGAGCCGAACGGTAGTATTGCAATCCCCAAACCGTGCCCACGCCGAAGGTGAAAAAGAAGCCGATGAGATTCAGCACCCGCCAGGAGCGGTACCAGGCCACCTGAAGAATCCCGGCGTTCAGCAGCGTGTAGTAGGTGAACAGCGCCACATGGCTGCCCCGCCCGGTGGAGGCCAGCACCGGGGCCAGAAAGCCGCCCAACGCTCCGAAAACGGCCAGGGGAAGCGCGTCTTGGAGCACCGCCAGCACGCCGGAAAGCACGACCAGCGCCACCATCAGGAAGAAGGTCAGCCCCAGCGGAATCAGGTCGTACAGCCGGGCCGCCGTGAACAACGTCAGGTACAAAACGCCGACGCCCGCGCCCTGGAGCGTGACGGCGTAGCCTTTCCGGCTTTCCCGCAAGCGCCAACCGAGGCCGAGCAGCGCCATGCCGCCCAGCGCGACCCCGGCCAGCCGGAATTCGATGGGGACCAGCCCCTGTTCGGCCGCGTATTTCAGCAGAAAGGCGACGCCGAAAAACAGGATCACCACCCCGGCGCGGACCACCAAGTTTCCGCCGGTTAAAAACTCCCGGATGGACGTCTGCCATCGCGGCGTTTCCGGTTGGGATGGCGGCGGCGGGAGGGGAGAAACCGGCGGAGCGGCGGAACGACCCGCCCCCCCGCTTGAAACGGACGCTGAAACGGATGCGGCAACCGGCGCGGAATCCGCCTCTTCAGTGGAGGCGGGCTCGCTGGAAGGCGGCGCGGGAATTTCCCATTCCAGATCTTCTTCGGATTCGGCGCCGGTTTCCGAGGAAACCGGAGGCGCAGGTTCGGGCGGCGGGGGCGGCGATACGGGGGCGCCGGGGAGCGTTTCCCGGGTTTTCCGGGCGAGGGCGGGAGACGCGGATTCGGACGCGCCGTGGGAGCCGGGCGGGTAGCGGCGGGAGGCGCGAGCAGGGGTTGCCGCTTCTTCGCCGGGCGGAGGGGCGGCCGCCGATTCCGGGGAAATCCCCAATCTCCGCTCCAGCTCCCCCACCCGGCGGCGAAGCTCCAAAACCACGGCGAACAGAATCCCCACGAGAAAGCCGGGAATCACGCCTTCCCCGTCCAAAAACAGGCCGCCCAGCACCGCGCCGGCCAGTCCGCCGATCAGGTTTCGCGCCAAAAGGGAACCTCCCGGAACGCGCCGCCCGGGGGCGACCGGTGATGGTCGATCAGTCCAGAAACAGCGGAGTGCTCAAATACCGCTCTCCCGTGCTGGCCAGCACGGTGACGATGGTTTTGCCCCGATTTTCCTCCCGAGCGGCCACGCGAAGCGCCGCGACCACCGCCGCGCCGGAGGAGATGCCGCAAAGAATCCCCTCCTCGGCGGCCAGCCGGCGGGCCATTTCGAAGGTCTCCTCGTTGGTGACCGTCACCACCTCGTCGATGACGGCGCGGTCCACCACGTCCGGAACGAAGCCGGCCCCGATGCCCTGGATTTTATGGGGACCCGGAGAACCGCCGGACAAGACCGGCGAACCTTCCGGCTCCACCGCCACGGCCCGGAAGCCGGGCTTGCGGCTGCGAATGGCCTGGGAGACGCCGGTCAGCGTCCCGCCGGTGCCCACTCCGGCCACGAAGATGTCCACCGCGCCCTCGGTGTCTTGCCAAATTTCCATGGCGGTGGTTTCCCGATGGACCCGGGCGTTGGCCGGGTTGGCGAACTGGTTGGGCATGTAGGCTTCCGGATGCTGGGCCAGAAAATCCTCCGCCGCCTGAATGGCGCCCTTCATGCCCTTGTCTCCCGGAGTCAGCACCAGATCGGCGCCCAGATGCTTCAACAGCTTCCGCCGTTCCACGCTCATGGTTTCGGGCATGGTCAGCGTCAGCGGATAGCCCTTGGCGGCGCAGATGAAGGCCAGCGCCACGCCGGTGTTGCCGCTTGTGGGCTCCACGATCACGGTATCCGGGCCGATGTGGCCGTCCACCTCCGCCGCGTCGATCATGGCGGCGGCCAGCCGGTCCTTCACGCTGCCCAGGGGATTGAAATACTCCAGCTTGACCAGCACCGCGGCGTCGATGCCCTCGGCCACCCGACCGAGACGAACCAGGGGCGTATCGCCGATGGCGTGTTTCACATTGGTGAAAATTCGCATTAAAAACTCCCTTTCGCAAATGCTGGGTCGCCCGGCGGAAAGCCGGGCCTATCGATACACCAGCTTGGGCGGTTCCATCAGCACCCGGGTGTTGGCGGGAATCGACTCGGTGATCCAGACGTTGCCGCCGACGACCGAACGGGCGCCGATGACCGTGTCGCCGCCCAGAATCGTGGCGCCGGAGTAAATGATCACGTCGTCCTCGATGGTGGGATGCCGCTTTTTCCCCCGCAACTTTTCCCCCGCGTCGGCGGGCAGGGAGAGCGCGCCGAGGGTCACCCCCTGGTAAATCCGGACGTTGTCCCCGATGGTGGTGGTCTCGCCGATGACCACGCCGGTGCCGTGGTCGATGACGAATCGGCGGCCCACCTCCGCGCCGGGATGGATGTCGATGCCGGTGACGCTGTGGGCGTATTCGGTCATGATCCGGGGCAACAGCGGCACGCCCAGCTCCCGCAGGCGGTGGGCCACCCGGAAGACGGCGATGGCGTAGATGCCGGGATAGCTGAAGATGATCTCGTCGGTGCTCTTGGCCGCCGGATCGCCGTCGAAGGCGGCGGTCACGTCGGCGGCCAACGCCCGTTGAATGTCCGGAATCGACTGCATCATCGAAAGCGCCAGGTCGTGGCCGGTGGTTTCGCAGTGCCGACAGGCCTGGTCGTACCGGAAACAGTCGTGGCGGATGCTCCGGCAGATCTGTTCGGCCAACAGGTCGAACAGCACGGAAACCGCCCGCCCCATGCTGTATCGCAGATTGACCGGATCGATCCGCTCCCGGGTGAAATAGCCGGGGAACAGCAACTCCCGCATCCGGTCGATGATGTCGATCACCGCTTCCCGGGAAGGAATCGGCTCGAAGGCGACGTGGTGAAAACAGACGTCCGCCTCGCAACCGGAAATGATGTTTTCCACGATTTCGGGCAGTTTTTGCCGGTGGTCCATCGCCCCCCGGGCGTCGGTTTTGCAACTCCGGTCTTCCGGTTCGGTCATGGGTGGTCTTCCTTTCCCGCTCCGGCCTTTCCCGCTATGGAATTCAGCCGGTGCAGGCGTCTTTCCAGAAGGGCGACATCTGGCGGAGCCGCTCGACGATGGCCGGCAGGGCGTCCAGCACCGTGTCGATCTCCGCCTCGGTGTTGTGGACGCTCAGACTCAGCCGCACCGACCCGTGGGCCGCCTCCCGGGGCACGCCCATGGCCCGGAGCACGTGGGAGGGCTCCAGGGAGCCGGTGGTGCAGGCCGAGCCGGAGCTGGCGCAAATCCCGGCCTCGTCCAGCAGCAGCAGAACGCCCTCTCCCTCCACGTAGTCGAAGCTGATGTTGGCGGTGTTGGGCAGCCGGGCCTCCCGGTCGCCGTTGACCCGGGACTGGGGAACCCGCTCCAGCAGGCCGCTCTCCAGCCGGTCCCGGAGGTCCCGCACCCGGCTGTTTTCGTCGTTCATCCGTTCGGCCGCCAGTTGCGCGGCCCGCCCCAGCCCGACGATGGATGCGACGTTCTCGGTGCCGGCCCGGCGTCCGCCCTCCTGGTGTCCGCCGATGAGAAAGGGGGAAAAGGGAGTTCCCTTCCGCAGATAAAGCGCCCCCACGCCCTTGGGCGCGTGGAGCTTGTGGCCGGAAAGGCTCAGCATGTCGATGGCGCTTTCCGCCAGGTTGATGGGGATTTTGCCCACCGCCTGGACGGCGTCGGTATGAAACAGCACGCCCCGCTCCCGGCAGGTCCGGGCGATCTCCTCCACGGGAAAGAGCACGCCGGTTTCGTTGTTGGCCCACATGAGGCTGACCACGGCGGCGTCGTCGTCCAGGTGGTCATGAAAAAAGTCCATGTCCAGCCGGCCCGCGCCGTCCACGGGGACCACGGTGACCCGCCAGCCGTTGACCGACAGAAATTCCCCGAGATTCTTGATGGCGGAATGTTCCACCGCGGAGGTGATGAAATGCTTCCGATCCGGGCGGGACCGCAGGGCGGACCAGACGGCGGTGGCGTCGCTTTCGGTCCCGCAGCTGGTAAAAATGATTTCCCCCGGGGCCGCGCCGATCAAATCGGCCACCTGGCGACGGGCATCCTTGAGCAGAAAAGCGGTCTCTCGAGCGATGCCGTACATGCTGGAGGGATTGCCGTAGTGGTCCCGAAGCGCCGGCAACATGGCCTCAACTACTTCGGGATCGACGGCGGTGGTGGCGTTGTTGTCCAAATAAATCGACGTCATCCGCGCACCTCCTGCACCGTCAACTCCGGCTTCACCTTTTCCCGAAGGGTTTTTTCCACGAAATCCTTGAGGGTCATCTGGGCGGCGGCGCAGGTGGCGCAAGCCCCGGCAAGCCGCACCTTCACCACGTCGCCGTCCACGTCCAGCAACTCGATCCGGCCGCCGTCCTTTTCGATGGCCGGCGCGATGTCGCTCCTCAGTACCTCTTCGATCCGGTGCATCTTCTGGAGGTTGGTCATGGGCGCCGCCGGAGGGGCTTTGGGGGCCGGCGCGGGGGCTTCTCCCCGGGATTCGGCGATGAGCGCCTCGATCCGGTCGTGGCATTTGCCGCAGCCGCCGCCCGCCTTGATGAAATTGGTCACCTCCTCCACCGTGGGCAGGTGGTGGCTTGCCAGGGCGGAACGAATCTCCAGGTCGGTGACGCCGAAGCATTCGCAGACCACGTTGCCGGGTTTTTCCTCCACCGCCTCGCCGCGGTAACAGGCGATGGCATGGGTCAATGCTTCCTGACCCATGACGGAACAGTGCATTTTTTCCTTGGGCAGCCCGCCGAGATAGGCGACGATGTCGTCGTTGGTGATTTTCTCGGCCTCGGCGATGGTCTTCCCCTTCAGCATCTCGGTCAGGGCCGAGGACGAAGCGATGGCGGAGGCGCAGCCAAAGGTCTTGAAACGCGCGTCCACGATGCGTTCGTTTTCGTCAACGGTCAGCGTCAGCTTCAGCGCGTCGCCGCAGGACATGGAGCCGACCTCTCCCACCGCGCTGGGGTTTTCAATTTCCCCCACGTTTCGCGGATTGAGAAAATGTTCCTTTACCTTGTCTGAATATTCCCACATATTGGACCTCCGGATTACTCCGATGGATTCGGGTGGATAATCTGTAAACGTAACCACTTTGCCGAAAAAAGAAACCGCGCCGTGGACCGTTCCACGCGGGATTGCTATTGACGCCCCCCCGGCGCCGATCGTATACCTCTGCAACTACCGTTCGCGTATTCTCGCGGATGGCGAGGAGGAGCCCCCCAACCGTTTATCAAGGAGGAAGCAGATGAAAAGGCTATTGGTTGTCGCGTCGCTTATGACCATCGGGCTGACCATGGGCGTGGGAAGCGCCTGGGGCCAGGAGAACGAAAAAAGCGGCTACGCCGCCCTGGATCTTTTTAGCAATTACGTCTGGCGCGGCCAGAAGCTGAGCGACGAATGGGTGGTGCAGCCCCACACCGGGTTCATGTACAAAAGCTTCGGCGCGGAGTTGTGGGCCAACTACGACACCGAAACCGAAGAGCACAACGAAACCGATCTGACCCTGTACTACCAGCTAAGCCGGAACCAGATCGACATCGAGGCCGGATACATTTATTACGGCCTGGACGGGGAGGAAGACACCCAGGAAATTTACGGGTCCTTCACCCTGACCAACCTGTTTCTGACCCCCAAAGTCACCGGCTACCTGGATTTCGACGAGGGCAACGGCCTGTACCTGGAAGCCTCCGTCAGCCACAGCCACGACCTGCCCCGGGACATGGTCTTGGATTTGGAGGCGCTGGTCAGCTTCAACGCCGAAAACGAAACCACCGGCTCCTTCACCAATTTCAACACCGGCGAACTGCTCGCCGAACTGACCGTGCCCCTCTACCAGGACTTCACCCTCACCACCACCCTGGGATACACCTTCCCGCTGACCGACAGCGCCGAGGACCGGATCCAAAGCCGCAGCTATGACGGCGACACCGGCCATCTCTACGCCGGGCTGGGAATTTCGGTGGACTTCTAAGGCAAGCCGGTTTCAAGAAACGCGTTTCCCGCGAACGGGATGCGCGGAAACCAGCCCCCCTTTTCCGTTTCGGGAAAGGGGGGCTTTTTTTGCGCAGGGCGGCGGGAGTCAGCGGCCGGACGGCTCTTCCCGATCGGAATCCCGCTTCCGTTCCCGGTCGAAAAGCGTCGCCTGCTCGCGGCAAAACCGCCGGCAACGGCAGCGGCGCGGCCAAACCAGTCGCAGCTGGATCAGTCGGCGTCCGTCGAAAAAGGTTTCCCGGCTTGGAAAGGCGAAGCACAATTGTCGATTCTTGGAAGCCATCCGCCCGCTCCCCGCGGAAAGGTCCGCTTCAGTTGGAATGGCCGCGGTTCACCCGGTCTCGAAGCTCCTTGCCGCATTTGAAATAGGGCAGGGATTTTTCCTCGACGGTCACCACTTTTCCGGATTTGGGATTGCGCCCCTGGTAGCTCGGGTAGTTCTTGACGTGAAAAGACCAGAGTCCCCGGATTTCCACCCGGTCTCCCCGGCACAGGGCTTCCGACATGGCGTCGAAAAAGTAGCGGACGATGTAGGCGGCTTCCGGCTGGGACAATCCGGTCTCCTCCCCCAGGGCCTTGATCAGTTCGAGCTTGTTCATGCGGGTATGCACCTCTGTGTCTGAACCGGTTTCGAGAAGGGAATAACCATAATCCAGACGTCGCGGGACGTAAAGGACTTTTTCCAAAAATTTGGAAGGCTTGGTGAGCTTCGTCCGAAGCGGCGGATATGGCGGAGCGGGAATGGAAGGGAGGAATCGGAAGCAAAAAAGGCCGTCGGAATTCCGACGGCCTTTTGAATGCGATGGTGGGCGATACTGGGTTTGAACCAGTGACTTCTACCGTGTGAAGGTAGCACTCTCCCGCTGAGTTAATCGCCCTTGATTTTTCCGGTGTTTATACTGGGAAACCCGGCCGGGGTCAAGTGTTTTTTCCATCGGAGTCCTCCTCGGGGGCGTCGGCCTCGCCCATGGCGGCGATCTCCTTCAGGGTGGGCAGGTCCTTCAAATCCCGCAGACCGAAGACTTCCAGAAACTGGCGGGTGGTGCCGTAAATCAGCGGCCGGCCGGGGATTTCCTTTCGCCCCAGCACCCGGATCAGTCGCCGTTCCAGCAGGGCCCGCAGCACGCCGCCGGAATCCACCCCCCGGACGTGATCAATGTCGGCCCGCATCACCGGCTGGCGATAGGCGATGATGGCCAGGGTCTCCAGGGCCGCCGGGCTGAGCCGGGCGTTGCCCGCGCCGAGCAACCGGCGAACGGCGTCCCGATGCTCCGGCCGGGTGCGAAGCTGATAGCCGCCGGCCACCTCGTCCAGATAAAACCCGCCGCCCCGGGCCTCGTAGTCGGCGGCCAGATCGGCCATCACCTCCCCGATCACCGCCGGCTCCCGAAGCTCCAGCGCGTCCTGAATTCGGCGCGGCGTCAGCGGCTCCGCGGCCACGAACAGCAGACTTTCAATGATCGGCTTCAGGGTTTCCTTCATTGATACTCAATCCGGATCGCGCCGCCGGCGATTTCCTGCACCACCCGAATCAGCTCCAGCCGGGCCATCTCCAGGATCGCCAGAAAGGTGACGATCATCTGGTCCTTGCCGGCGCCCGGCGCAAACAGCTCCCGAAAATTCGCCGTTCCCCTGGCCTCCAGAAAATCCACGATTTGGCCGATCCGGTCCCGAATGGAAATCCGCTCCTCCTCGAAGGTCAGCGAAGTCCGCAGGGACGCCCGACGCGCAACCCGACCGAAGGCTTCGATCAGCTCGAACAATCCGGCCTCCACCACCTGCTCGGCCGGGTCCAGCCGAACCTCGTCCGCCGGGGGCCGACGACGAAACACGGCGTCCTCCAGCAACGGCCGGGCGCCCAGGGCCTCGGCGGCGGCCTTCATCCGCAGATATTCGGCCAGCGGCCGAACGATTTCCAGCCTCGGGTCCTCTTCCTCCTCCTCCCCAACCATGTGCAGGGGCAGCAACATCCGGGACTTGATCTGGGTCAGGGTGCTGGCCATGAGCAGAAAATCCCCGGCCACGTCGATGTTCAAAGACCGCATCCATTCGATGTGGGCCAGGAACTGGTCGGTGATCATGGCGATGGGGATGTCGTAGACGTCCACCTCGTGCTTCTTGATGAGGAAGACCAGCAGGTCCATCGGCCCTTCGAAGACCTTTTCGACCCGCACTTCGTATCGTTCCGCGTTCATGGCCACATTCCCGCTCGCGCCGCCGGCGAACGCCTTCGGAAACCGGTATTCGGCCGGGAGAACCGAACGAACATTCCGGGGAACCGGAGTCAGATCCCGATGGCGGCGCGGACCTCTTCCAGGGTTTCCCGGGCCACTTCCCGGGCCTTGGCGCCCCCGGCCACCATGATTTCGGCCACTTGCTCGGGATGAGACTCCAGATGGGTCCGCCGTTCCCGGATCGGGGCCAAAAAGGCCGCCAGGCGCTCTCCCATCTTTTTCTTGCATTCCACGCAGCCGATGCCGGCGGTGCGGCACTGCTCGTTGACTTCGTGGACCAGGGCCGGGGGAGAATACATTTTATGAAAGTCAAAAACGTTGCACACGTCCGGATTGCCCGGGTCGGCCCGCCGCTTTCGGTCGGGATCGGTGATGAACCGGGACGCCTTGTCCAGAACCGTATCCGGGTCGTCGGAGAGATAGATGGCGTTTTGGTAGCTCTTGCTCATCTTCCGCCGGTCCCAGCCCAGCACCTTGGACGTTTTGGTCAGCAACGCCTCCGGCTCGGGAAAGACGTGGCCGTAGAGATGGTTGAACCGCCGGGCGATTTCCCGGGTGATTTCCACGTGGGGCACCTGATCCATCCCCACCGGCACGCCGTTGGCCTTGTAGATGATGATGTCGGCGGCCTGGAGCACCGGGTACCCCAGGAACCCGAAGGTGGAGAGATCCTTGTTGGCCATCTGGATCATCTGGTCTTTGTAGGTGGGGTTCCGCTCCAGCCAGGGCACGGGGGTGATCATGGACAGCAACAGGAACAACTCGGCGTGTTCCTTGACGTGGGACTGCACGAAAAGGGTGTTTTTCTCGGGGGAAAGCCCCGCGCCGAGCCAGTCGATCATCACTTCCCGACTGAAGTCGCGAATGGTCCCGGTCTCCTCGTAGCCGGTGGTCAGCGCGTGCCAGTCGGCGATAAAGAAAAAGCAGTCATAGCGGTCCTGCATCTCGATCCAGTTTTTGAGGGCGCCGTGAAGGTTGCCCAGATGCAGCTTGCCGGTGGGCCGCATGCCGCTGAGAATTCGTTTTTGCTCGGTCATGTTGATAAAATCTCCCTGATAACCACACCAAGAACGCCGGGGCCGGGTTCCGGAATTCCGAAACCCGACGTCCGGCGTTCGGGATCTCGACGAAAAATTTTTCGTCCCCATACCGGATTCGGCGGAAAAATGCAATCCGAAGCGGGACTCAGCCGGCGATCGGTTCGTGCCGGGCCGCCAGATCGCATTCGTGCCGCTTCTGATAGGCCTCGAACAATTTCCACCGCACCACGGGAATGTCCAGCAGCATGTCCCCGGGCACCCGGTACAGCTCCGCCGCCTCGGTGGCCAGAATGCGATACGCGCCCTTCTCGCCGAACAGCGCTCGCTCCTCCCCGAAAAAACAGCCCGAAACCAGCGTTTCCACCCGAACCGGGTCCAAATGGCGACGCTCCAGGGCGCCGGAACGGACCAGGCAGACGTCCTTGCCGTCGGCGAAATCGAAGGTTTCGCCCTCGGCGAGGGGTTGGCGGGTCATGGCCGTGGCCAGCCGATTCTGGGTGGGGTAGGAGACCACCTCGCCGAAGAGCCAGGTTTTCTGAAGAAAATCCCGCCGGGCCTGGAGCCGTTCGATGCCGTCGAAAAGCTGGTTGTGGTTGACGAATTCCAGGTAGAGGCTCCGGGGCAGGCAGAGAGCCTGAACGTAGTTGGCGGCCCGGTAGGCGCCCGCCGAGGGCTCGGACTCCAGCACCGAGAACTCGCCGATCAGGGCGCCGGCCGAAAGGATGCTGTGGATGCCCATCTCCGATTGAATCCGCTCCACGTTGCCGGTCAGGATCAGGTGAATCTCCTTGGCGAAGGCCCCGTCCTTCAACAAGATGGACTGGGGATTGAACAGCGCCAGCCGGTTGTTGAGCAGAATGCGAAGCTGGTGCAGCGGGGCGTCGGGAAAATAGGTGCGGAGAAATTCCAGGGCCTGGGCGTGGAGGTAGTTTTGGGTGGCCGGAATCAGCACGTCCACCATGCCGAAAGGCGCGCCGGAGCCGATCTGTTTCTGCTCGGCGGTGAGCCCCTCGGAGGTGTGGGACAGCACGATCTTGTCCGACGGATCGTGGCGGAAGTCGCGGGCGTCGCCGTGGATGAGGCCGCCGCCCACGTCCAGCTTTTTGATGTCGAACGGCCCCAGGTACAGGTCCCGGACCCGTTTGTAAAAGTCGCGGGAAACCCCGGGCTGGTTGTCGTCGTCGGTGACGAAGCCGGCCAGCACCTCCAGGGAGACGATGTCGGCGAAATGGGCGTAGGAGCGGTAGCCGTCCACCCACAGGGTCCGGAACATCAGGATGCTGGTCTCCACCGGATGGGGGGAAAAGGCCGGCATCACCTCCAGCCCGTCGATGTCGTTCCACTGATCGAAGATCAGGTCGCGGATTTCGAAATAATCTTCCAGAAACGATTCGGGCATGGACATCAGGGCCGACAGCTTCCGGGCCACCGACGCCCGCACCAGCGGCGTGGCGAAGTATTTAATCCGCCGGTCGGCCCGCATCAGCGTGCTGAAGCCGGCGATGTGGTCGTCGTGGGCGTGGGTGTGAAAGATGCCCTCCACCTCGTTGACCCCGATCCCCAGCGCCGTCAGGCTGTGCAGCACGTTGGGGCCGGCGTCGATGAGGTAGATTCGCCCCTGAAACATCAGAATGCTGGACATGCAGGGGCGATTGACGTTCCAGCCGTCGCCTTCGCCGGAATGGATCACCGCGAAGTATTCCCGGGTGATGTGGTGGAAATCCAGCGGATAGGAGGGCACGTAGCTGCCGTCGGGGCCCAGGTTCAGATCCACGGTGACCGCCTCGTCTCCATGCCGGATTTCAAACACGTTGAATTTCAACCGGCGAATGAAGACCCCGCCGCGCAGCTCCACCGGGGCGTCCTCCACGATCCGGGTGTCCAGCATCTCGTCGGCGGGGGTGATCCGGCCGAAGGCAAATTTGAGCTTCAGCCGCATCATCTCCCGGGCGGTTTCGGGGGGCACGCCGGTTTCGATCATCTCTTCCTCGGAAACCAGCCCGTAGTTGCCCCGATGGATGTAGGCCATCTGGGCCCTCACCTGCTCCCCGATGCCGATGAGCATGGGTTTGATGCCGGTGTTGTTGGGGTGCCCGGGGATGAGCATGCCCTGGCGATATAGCATCTGCAAAACCGGAAACTCGGCCAGGTTGGCGAAGCTGCCGTTTTGCACCAGCACGTCCGAAAGCAGCACCGCGTTGGGGCCGGTCTGATAGGCGTATCCGTCGGTTTCCCGCGTCTGGATCAGGCCCCGTCGGGCCAGGTGTTTCACGCTGTCGGCCGGGCACCCGCACTGAATGGACAGCCTGGCCTCGGGAATGTCCACCAGAAACAGGCCGTCCGTCACCCGGTATTTGTCAATTTTCATGATCCTCGTCTCCCCCGCGTTCCGCCGTCGCCGCAACCGGCGAAGACGGGGATTCGGGCCCCCCTTCCCTGGAGAGTTCGGCCCGAACCGCCCGGGCCATTTCTTCCAGGGTATACGGTTTTTTCAAATAGCCCCCGGCTCCCAACCGCTGGGCCTGGCGGACCTCCACGTCCTGGGAAAATCCGCTGGCGATGATGGCCCGCTGCCGGGGGCGGCGGGCCGCGATGGCCTCGTAGGTGGCGCGTCCGTTCATGCCCGGCGGCATCAGCATGTCCAGCAGCACCAGATCGGCGGATCGGGTCTGGAGCCACGCCAGGGCCGCCTCGCCGCTGGAGACCGCCCAGGCTTGATAGCCCAGGCGGTTCAACATTTCACAGGCGATCTCCCGCTGGGTCTCTTCGTCGTCCACCACCAGAATCCGCTGTCCGTTTCCGGTCACAGGGATTTCGGGGAGCGGACACGCCGCGGCCTTTTCCTCCCCACCGGCCAGGGGAAAAAACACCTCGAAGGCGGTGCCGCCGGCCCCGCTGCAAACGTCGATGCGGCCGTCATGGTCCTGCACCGTGTTCCAGACCACCGTCAGTCCCAGGCCGGTTCCGCTGCGGCCCAGGGTCTTGCGGGTATAGAACGGTTCGAACACCCGGTCCAGCTCCCCTTCGGCGATGCCCGGCCCGGTATCGGCCACGGTCAGCACCGCGCATTGGGCGCGGAAAAGTGCCGCCTGGCCCCGGAAGGCCCGGGAAACCCGGCGGCGGTTCACCCGCAGGGTCACTCGCCCCCCGGCTTCGCCCAGGGCCTCCGCGGCGTTGGCCACCAGGTTCATAACCACTTTTTTGACGTGGACCGGCGAACAGTGAATCCACGGATCGCTCTCGTCCAACTCGGTTTTCACCGAGACCCCGGGATGGCGGCGGGCCAGTTCCGCGAATTCCGGCGACTCCAGGTATTCCGTCACCAGCCTGCCCAGCCCCACGGTCTCCCGCTCCCGGACCACCCCCCGGGCCAGGGTCAGCAGATCGGCCACCACGGCCGCGGCCCGCTGGCCGGCGGTTTTGATGGTTTCCACCGGCCGCCGCATGGGGCTGTCCGGTTCCAGCCCGGCCAGCAGAAGATCGGGGTAGCTGACCAGCCCGGACAAAATATTGTTGAGATCGTGGGCCACCCCGCCGGCCAGCAGGCCCAGCGCCTCCATTTTCTGGGACCGGGCCAGCCGCTCCTGCAATTCCTCCCGCTCCCGCAGGGCCTGCCGCAGGGGCGTGATGTCGTTGACCACCGCCAGGATCATCTCCCGCTCTTCGATCCGGATTTTCCGGGCGGAAAGGAGCGTCTCGGCCACTTCTCCGGATTTTTTCGGAAAATTCCGTTCCAGCCCGAGAATTTCGCCACCGCCGGCGTTCAGGGCGTCCACCACGGCCCGCCGCTCCTCGTCGGTGAACAGCCCCAGCTCCACGGCGGTCCGCCCCACCGCCTGGTCCTTGTCGTAGCCCGACAGCCGGCAGAATTCGGCGTTGACGTCCACGAAACGGCCGGTCTCCAGTTCGCTGACCGAAATCACCTGGGGGGAAACGTCGAACAGCGTCTTGAAACGGGCCTCGCTTTCCCGCAGGGCCGCCTCGCTCCGCTTCCGTTCGATGACCATGGCCACCTGGCCGGACACCGAGGAAAGCAGCTCCAGGTCGGCTTCGGTATACCGCTCCGAGTCGGCGTAGCTCTGGGCCGCCATCACGCCCACCACGCGATGGCCCACCATCAGGGGCGCGCCCAGCCATACCACCGGCGGGGTTCCCCGGAGTCTTCCTTCCCGGGCGCGCTTTTGCAGCGCCTCCCGCCGCAACATCAGGGGGCGGCGAGCCATGATCACCTCGCCGGTCAGGGAGCCGGTTTCCGAAAAATCGGCGACCTCGGGAAAGTCGGCGTCCACCTCGTCCCGCCAGTAGGGAAAGACGATGGCGCGCCGTTCGTGGTCGTACAGGGCGATGAAGAAATTCGACAGGTCGATGATCCGGCCCAGGGTGCGATGGATGGTGCCGTAAAGCTCGTCCAGGTCGTGGGCCGTCACCACGGCGTTGGCGATGTCCAGCAGCACCCGGTTCACGGTTTCGGCCCGCCGCCGCTCGGCCACCTCGGCCCGCAGGCGGCGGTTGGCGTCGGTGAGCGCCTGTCCCCGGTCGCGGACCCGGCGGCCCATCTTTTGGAAGCGCTCGATGATGCCGGCCAGCTCCTGGTAGGGCGGACGGTCGGGGGTTCGGGCGGCGCTCCCCCGCTCGATCTGCTCCATGCCGCGCCGCAAATCCTCCAGGGGGCGACGGAGCATCACCCGCAACAACATCCCGGCGGCCACGAAAATCACCGCCACCGCGCCCAGAAACAGCAACGCCGTAAGAGACAGAAGCCGCTGCAACTCCTTCCGGTACGGCCGGGCCGACAGGCCGATTTCCGCGCGGCCGATCGTCTCCCCCCGGTAGATGATGGGCCGCGCCCGTTCCACGTCCACCCGGTCCTCCCGGCCGGAATCGAACGCGAACAATTCTTCGCCGTCTGGGTCGGCGACCCGAATCCGGACCACCAGCTCGTTGTGGCCGAACTCGTTTCCGATGCTTCGGATGCCCACCCGGTCGATGTGCCAGACCGGCAGGGTCAGCACGCCGGTCAACCGGTCGATATAGTCGTCGGCCTTGGCCGCCACCTCCTGACTGACGGAGCGGGAGAAGCGAACGGCGATGGCGGTCATCAGGGCGGCCTGAACCAGAAAAATGATCAGGCTGAGGCCGAGCGCGAGATTGCGGGAGATGGATCGTCCCCGAAGCCCGGAAAAGCCCCATCGGCGCTTCTCGTCCGCAACGTCGGTTGTCGGCTTGTTCGTCATGCCTTCGGCCGTCCTCGCCTGCCCGGAGGCGTTGGCTGGGTATTTCGTTCGTTCCATCGCGTATCGTTATAAAAGAAACCAACGGCGGCCGCAAGGAAAAGGGAGGAGGGATGGTTCGGGGCGGATGGGGCCGGCTTTACTTCGGGATCGGATGTTGGTATAGGCGGCCGTCCGGCCGGAAGGCCACAGCACACTTCCCAGGAAAAGGAGAAGCCCATGACCTCGCCCTCGTGTCCCTGCGGATCGGGAGACCCGCTGGAATCCTGTTGCGGCCCCATTCTTCGCGGCGAACGACCGGCGGAAACCGCCGAAGCCCTGCTGCGCGCCCGCTTCACCGCCTTCGCCCGGCGGGAAACCGATTTCGTCGTCGAAACCAACCACCCCGACCAGCGCGGGGCCGACAACCGGGAAACGGTGGAATCCTGGGCGTCCGCCACCCAGTGGCATTCCCTGGACATCCAGGAAGTGGCCGGCGGCGGCCCCGAGGACGATGCCGGCTTCATCCGCTTCGTGGCCCATTACACCGAAAAGGGCAAGGAAGGCGAACACGCGGAAGAAGCAGAGTTCCGCCGAAAGGACGGCCGCTGGTTTTTCTTCGACGGAAAGCCGCCCCGGGTGAAAACGGTGGTCCGGGACCAGCCCAAAATTGGCCGAAACGCGCCCTGTCCCTGCGGAAGCGGCAAAAAATACAAGAAATGCTGCGGCGGATGACCCGATGCTCCGCCGTTTTTCCAATTGCCAAAGCGGGGCAGTTCCGTTATGTAGTCTAATTTTGCGTAATCCGGGGACCGGTCTCCGGAAAGACCCATCTCCGAGATCAAACATGATCAAACAAGATCAAACCAGATCAAAAAGGGGGAACATGCGGAAACGGACCGTTATCCATGGGTTGATCGCCCTGTGCGTTCTGGCGATTTCCGCCGCCGGCGTTCAGGCCGCCGACGCCAAACCGCTGAAGGTCGGCTTTGTGTACGTGTCGCCGGTGGGAGACGCGGGCTGGTCCTACGCCCACGACCAGGGGCGGAAGGCCATCGAGGCCATGGACGGCGTGGAGACCGCCTTCGTCGAATCCGTTCCCGAGGGACCGGACGCCGAGCGGGTCATCCTCAACATGGCCCGTAAGAAATTCGACCTGATCTTCGCCACCAGCTTCGGCTACATGGACCCCATGCTGAAGGTGGCCGCCCGGTTTCCGGACACGGTCTTCATGCACTGCTCCGGGTTTAAAACCGCCGAGAACATGGGCAATTATTTCGGCCGGATGTACCAGGCCCGGTATCTCTCCGGCTTGGTGGCCGGGGCCATGACCAAATCCGACACCCTGGGCTACGTGGCCGCCTTTCCCATCCCAGAGGTCATTCGGGGCGTCAACGCCTTTACCCTGGGCGCCCAGGCCATGAACCCCGACGCGAAGGTGCGGGTGGTTTGGACCAAAACCTGGTACGACCCCGCCACGGAGAAGGAAGCGGCCAAGAGCCTCCTGGACGTGGGGGCCGACGTGATCGCCCAGCACCAGGACTCTCCCGGTCCCCAGGAGGCGGCCCAGGATCGCGGCGCCTACTCCATCGGCTACAACACCGACATGAGCGCCTTCGCGCCCAAGGCGCACCTGGTCGCGCCCATCTGGAACTGGGCGCCCTTCTACACCGAGATGGTGGAGGCGGTGCGGGCCGGCACTTGGAAAAGCGACGCCTACTGGTACGGGATCGAGCACGGCATCGTGGACATCAGCCCCATCAGCGACATGGCGCCCGAGACGGTCCGGCAGAAAGTCATGGAGCGGCGGGAGGAGATCGTTTCCGGCGACTTCGCCCCCTTCACGGGTCCGGTGGCCGATCAGTCGGGCGAAGTCCGGATTTCCGAAGGCCAGACCGCCACCGACGAGGCGCTGCTGGGCATGGACTGGTTCGTGCAGGGCGTGATCGGCACGACGGAATAGCCCCGGCCGCCCCCGGATGTCTCGCCTCAAAATCACGCGACGGGCGTCCCGTTCCGCGGGACGCGCCCTGCTGGTGCTGACGGCGGCGACCGCCCTGGCGCTGACCGTCAGCCTCCTGCTGCTGATTTTGCGGGGCCAGTCGCCGCCGACGGGACTCCGGGTCCTGATGGAGGGAGGCTTTGGCTCCGGCTGGGCTTTGATGGACAGCCTGGCCAAGGCCGTGCCGATCTACCTTTGTTCCCTGGGGGTGGCGGTGGCCTTCCGCCTTCAGGTGTGGAACATCGGGGCCGAAGGCCAGTTCGCCCTGGGCGCGGTCGGGGCCGCGGCGGTGGCGATGAACGCCCCGGACTTGGCCGCGCCGGCCATGCTGGTCGCCATGGCGCTGGCGGCGGCCCTGGCCGGAGGGCTCTGGGGGCTGCTCCCGGCCCTGCTCAAGCTCCACATGCGGGCCAACGAGATCATCGTCACCCTCATGCTCAACTACATCGCCATTCTCTTCCTCAACTATCTGGTCTACGGCCCCTGGAAAGACCCCGTCAGTTTCGGCTTCCCCATGACCCCCGCGTTTCCCCTCTCCGCCCAGATCGGCCGCATCGGCGATACCGACATCAACTGGGGCGCGGCCCTCTGCGCGGCCTGCGGAGTGGCCTTCTGGATCTTTTTTCGCTTTACCCGCCTGGGATACGAGCTGAAGGCCAGCGGGGAAAACGTCCGGGCCGCCCGGTACGCCCGCCTGCCCTACGCCGGGCTGGTGGCCATGGTGATGGTGTTGAGCGGCGCCTTGGCCGGATGGGCCGGATTCGTGGAGGCGTCGGCCACGGTGGGGCGGCTCCAGCCCAGCATCATGGTGGGCTACGGCTACACCGCCATCGTGGTGGCCTGGCTGGCCCGGCTCAATCCCCTCTCCATCGCGGTGGCCGCCTTTTTGCTGGCCGGTCTGCGGGTGGGGGTGGAAAATCTCCAGCTCGAACTGGGCGTCCCCGCCGCCTTCGGCCAGATCATCGAAGGCATGGTCCTCTTGACGGTGCTGGCCGGCAATTTTTTCAACGATTACCAGGTGCGATTCCGGAGGCCCGCGTGACCCCCGACTTGCTGATCCCGCTCCTGGCCGCCGCGGTGCAGTCCGGAACCCCCGTGCTCTACGCCACCCTGGGCGAAATTTTCACGGAGCGGTCCGGGGTGCTGAATCTGGGGGTGGAAGGCATCATGATGGTGGGGGCCCTGGCCGCCTTTCTGGGCGCCCGAATCAGCGGCGATCCCGCCGTTGGTCTGCTCTGCGGCGGACTGGCCGGGGCGTCCCTTGCGGGGCTTCACGGGCTGATCTGCATCGGCTTTTTCGGAAACCAGGTGGTTTCGGGGCTTGCGCTGACCATTCTGGGCACCGGGCTGGCCAATTTCCTGGGCACGCCGCTGGTGGGCCTGGAGGCGCCCGGATTTTCCCCGGCCCCCTTTCCCCTGCTGGGCGATTTGCCGTTCATCGGTCCGATCTTCTTCCGCCACGACGTCCTGGTCTATCTGTCCTACCTGATCCCCCCCCTGATGTGGGCCTTTTTCCGCTACACCCGCTGGGGCATGGCGCTGAAGGCCGTGGGGGAGAATCCCGCCGCCGCGGACGCGGCCGGCCTGAGCGTGGCCGGTTTTCGATGGGCCGGGATTCTGGTGGGGGGATTTCTGGCCGGCGTGGGCGGCTCCTATCTCTCCCTGGCCTACACCCACCTCTGGACCACGGGGCTGACCGCCGGCCGGGGCTGGATCGCCGTGGCCCTGGTCATCTTCGCCTTTTGGCGCCCCGGCCGGGCCGTGGCCGGGGCCTACCTCTTCGGCGGGGTGATGGCCTTCCAGTTTCGCCTTCAGGCCGGGGGAACCCACATCCCCTCGTCGTTGCTGCTCATGTTGCCCTACGCGCTGACGGTGCTGGTGCTCGTCATGGCCTCCTGGCGGGGCCGGGGCGACCAGGCGCCGGGCTATCTGGGGGTGAATCCCGATCCGTCAGACTGAGGGGCCGACAATCAGGCCAACTGGGCGGACCGATATGGACGGATCGGATGGACCCGACGGGCGCCCCCGATTTTTTTCCGTCTCCGCCGAGAACGCCTTTTTCGCACAACCTTTCCCAAGATCGTATCCGAGATTGCAAAGGGAGCCTCATGGCCGAATCCGAGGATCGCTATCAAAAAACCTATCCCATTTCCTGGGAACAGCTTCACCGGGACGCCCGGGCCCTGGCCTGGCGGCTGGTGGATCTCCGGACCTGGAACGGGATCATCGCCATCACCCGGGGCGGGCTCGTCCCGGCGGCCATCGTGGCCCGGGAGCTGGACCTCCGGCTGGTGGACACGGTCTGCGTGGCCAGCTACTCCGGCCGCCGGCAGGGCGAAAGCCAGGTGCTCAAGGGCATCGACACCGGCGGCGAGGGTTGGCTGCTGGTGGACGACCTTGTGGACACCGGCAAGACGGCCGGCATCGTGCGGGAGATGATTCCCAACGCCCATTTCGCGACCGTCTACGCCAAACCGGCGGGCCGACCCATGGTGGACACCTACATCACCGAAGTCAGCCAGGACACCTGGATTCTGTTTCCCTGGGACGCCGGGGTCCAGTTCATTCAGCCCATCGCCGGACTTCGCCCGGGGCGGCCATGACCGAAACGGCCCCGATGATCCGGCTTTCGGGCATCCGGAAATCCTTCGGACCCGTGACCGCCAACAAGGACGTCACCCTGGACGTCCGGGCCGGGAGGATATTGGCCCTGCTGGGGGAGAACGGGGCCGGCAAAAGCACCCTCATGTCCATTCTGGCGGGCCGCTACCAGCCCGACGCGGGCCGGATCGAGGTGGACGGACGGGAGACGGTTTTCCCCTCCCCCCGCGCGGCCATCCGGGCGGGGATCGGCATGGTCTACCAGCACTTCATGCTGGTGGACGCCATGACGGTGACCGAAAACGTCTTTCTGGGCCAGCCCGGCGGCTTCTGGCTGCGGCCCGGCCGGATGCGCCGCCGGGTGGCCGAACTGGCGGAAACCTACGGACTTCGCGTGGACCCGGGGGCGCGGGTGGCCGACCTCTCCATGGGCGAACGCCAGCGGGTGGAAATTCTCAAGCTGTTGCAGCGCCAGAGCCGCTGCCTCATTTTCGACGAGCCCACCACCGTGCTGACCCCCGGGGAAACGGACCAGCTCTTCGAGGCCATGGGCCGCATGGCCGCCGACGGAAAGGCGCTGGTCTTCATCAGCCACAAGCTGCACGAGGTCATGCGGATCGCCGACGACATCGCCATTCTCCGCCAGGGAGAAATCGTGGATCGGACCCCGGCGGCGGCCGTGACCTCTCGGGCCGACCTGGCCCGGCGCATGGTGGGGCGAGAGGTGGTGCTCCAGGTGGACCGCCGGCCGGTGACCATGGGTCCGCCGGTGCTCCGGCTGCGGGACGTGGCGGCCCCCGGCCTCGCCGTGGAGGCGCTGGCCGTGAACCGGGGCGAAATCCTGGGGATCGTGGGCGTGGCGGGGAACGGCCAGAAGCCGCTGGTGGAGACCATCTGCGGACTGCGCCCCCCGGCCCGGGGAACGGTGGAAGTTCTGGGCCGGGACTGGCGCGCCTATTTCGGCGGCCGGGGCCAACGGGAAACGCTGAGCTACATTCCGGAAGACCGAATGGGCGTCGCCACCTGTCCCAGTCTCAACCTGGTGGACAATTTTCTGCTGACCACCCGGCGCGGCTTCACACGGGGGCCGTGGCTGCGGGGCGGCAAGGCCCGAACCGCGGCCCGCCACCTCATCCGCGCCTTCGGCGTTCGCCCGCCGGACGTGCGCGTGGCGGCCCGTCAGCTTTCCGGGGGAAACCTTCAGAAAATGGTGATCGGTCGGGAATTTTTTCGGGAGCCGCGCCTCATCGTTGCGGAACAGCCGACCCAGGGGCTGGACATCGCGGCCACCGAGGAGGTCTGGCGGCACCTGCTTCGGGCCCGGGAAACGGCCGGCGTGCTGTTGGTCACCGGCGACCTGGCCGAGGCCCTGGCGCTCTCGGACCGGATCGCGGTGATGTTTGGCGGCGAAATCGTGGACGTGTTTCCCGCCGGGGATCAGGCCAAGGTGGACCGGATCGGCCTGATGATGGCGGGCGTGACGGGGGAGGAAGCGGAGGAGGCCCGGGCCTCCGGGGCGAGCGCGGCCCGGGCATAGTCCGACTCATCCAACGGCGAGCTTCCGCTCGATCACCTCCATCTGGGTTTTGCAGTCAATGCAGAAGGTGGTCACCGGCCGGGCCTTGAGCCGCCCGGTGGCGATGTCCTCTCCGCACATCTCGCAAATCCCGTAGCTCTTGTCCTGGATCCGGACCAGGGCGCGGCGAATCTTGCCCACCAGCCGCCGCTCCCGGTTGCGGATGCGAAGGGTAAAGGTCTGGTTGGCGTCGGCCGAAGCCTGATCCAGAAAATCGGCCATGCCTTCGGTGGAGTTGTTGCGGAGGCTGAAGACCGTGTCGTCGGCCCGTCGCTCCAGCTCGTCCAACCAGCGGGTCAGGAGTTCCTTGAAATAGGCCAGCTCTTGTTCTTCCATGGCGTTTCCTCCATTTCCGCGGGGCGTCTCCCCGCGAGGCGTGTTCTCTTGCGACCGGGACCGCCGGTCCAGAGAGGCGGCGGAGATCTCCCGGATGCGCGGAGCGGGTTTCGGGGCGGTCCGTCCGGCGAAACGAACGCCGACTTCGAACGGCGATGAGGAGGATGGCGGGTTGAGGTAGCGGTCGAAAAAATCGGCCGGGCCAGGTGCGCGGTTGGGTTTGGCGTTTCATGGAACCGGGGATGGGCAGGGGCCCGGCGGGGCCCGTTCGGCGGGCCCGTTCCAGGAGGCCCGGTCCAGCGGAAGGACCGCTGGCGCGCGGACGCCGGCCCGGAGAAACGGGGGGGCGCCCGCGTGAACGGTTTCCGTCCGGCCGGATGAATTCTATTCGACTTTTGCAGAAACCGCCAGAAAATTAAGTGAAAAATTTAACAAATTTCGCATTTTCCATCGTCGCCGGACTCCTGCTGACCGCCGCCTTTCCCCGAACCGGGGCATGGCCCCTGGCGGGAATCGCGCTGGCGCCGCTTCTGGTGGCCATCCGGAACGCGGGCCCCGCCGAAGCCTTTCGCATGGGCTGGGTGGCGGGCATGGCCCACGCCCTCACCCTTGTCTACTGGATCGCCCATACCCTGGGCGCCTACGGCGGTCTTCCGGTCTGGGTATCCGTTCCGGTGCTGGGGCTGCTCGCCGCCTATCTGGCTCTTTACCCGGCCGCCTTCGCGGCGGTTTTGCGCGGCGTTTGGACGGCGCCCGCCCTGTCGGCGCCGACGGTTCCCATGGTCTGGACCGCCCTGGAATACGTCCGGGCTCATCTGCTGACCGGGTTCCCCTGGGCCCTGCTGGGCTATGCCCCGTTCCGCCAATTGCATCTCGTCCAGATATCCGATATAGTCGGGGTTTACGGCGTTTCCTTTCTTCTGGTCTCCATCAATTCCGCGTTCGCGCTGGGATGGATGGCGATCCGGAAGCTGTCCTGGGGCGACCGGGCGGTGGACCGGCGCACCGCCGGGGCGGCCGGGGTTCTGGCGATCGCGCTTACCCTGGGAACACTGGCCTACGGCCATTTCCGGCTGGACCAGATCGAGGCCCGGGCGGAGGAAGCGCCGGTCACCCGGGCGGCGGTGGTCCAGGGCAATATCGAGCAGGCGGTGAAATGGGACCCGGCCCACCAGGAGCGGACGGTGGAAAAATACGTCGCCCTTTCCCTCGCGGCGATGGCCGACCGGCCGGATTTGGTCGTCTGGCCCGAGACGGCCGCGCCGTTTTACTTTCTGCACAACCGGCCCATGACGGCACGGGTGCTGGAAGGCGTCCGGGAGGCGGGGGCGTTTTTCATCGTGGGCAGCCCCTCCTTCGAGCGGGGCCCGGAGTCCATGGCGCTTTTCAACAGCGCCTTTCTGATTCGCCCCGACGGTCGCCTGTCCGGCCGGTACGACAAGCACCACCTGGTGCCCTTCGGGGAATACGTGCCGTTGGGGGATTTCTTTCCCTTTCTGGACACCCTGGTGGCCCAGGTGGGCAATTTCCGCTCCGGCACGAAAGGCGAAGTGCTTCACGCCGACGGCCACCGGCCGGGGGTGCTCATCTGCTACGAGGGCATTTTTCCGGCCCTGGCCCGGGCGGCGGTCCTAAACCGGGCGGGCCTGCTGGTCAACATCACCAACGACGCCTGGTACGGCAGAAGCAGCGCGCCCTACCAGCATTTTTCCATGGCCGTGTTGCGGGCCGTGGAAACCCGGCGTGGACTCGTCCGCGCGGCCAACACCGGCATTAGCGGATTCATCCACCCCACGGGGCGGATCGACGGGACCACCGGGCTGTTCGAGGACGCGGTGGCGACCCGCGCCCTCCCGGTCATGGACAAGATAACCATTTACACCCGGATCGGCGACCTTTTCGCCCAACTATGCGTGGCCGGGACGCTGATCCTGGGCATCATCCGATTATGTCAATGGAGGAGGAAAACCAAATGAGCGTGGAAACCAAACAGACCATCCGGTACATGCACCAGAAACTCGATCACCTTAAGGAGTATCTTTGACTTTCCGGGCAAAGAATTGAGACTGGCCGAAATCGACGCGGCCATGGCCCGGGAGGATTTCTGGGAAGACCCGGCGGCCTCCGCGCCCATCATGAAGGAGCGGTCTTCGCTGCTGGACAAGGTGGAGCGGTTTAACGCCCTGAAGGCGGAGCTGGAAGACGTGGAAACCCTGCTGGAGATGGCCCGGGAGGAGGACGACGCCGACACCGCGGCGGAGGCGGATCGCCAGGCGAACCGGCTGGACCGGAAGATCGACAAATTTTCCCTGGCCCTGACCCTGGTGGGCGAAACCGACGAGAACAACGCCATCATCTCCATCAACGCCGGGGCGGGCGGCACCGAAGCCCAGGACTGGGCGGAAATGCTCTTCCGCATGTACGCCCGGTGGGTGGAGAAAAAGGGCTACAAAAGCGAGATCATCGACTATCAGCCCGGGGAAGAGGCCGGCGTCAAAAGCGTGACCCTGACGGCGGAAGGTCCCTTCGCCTACGGCTACCTGAAAACGGAGCGGGGCATCCACCGGCTGGTGCGGATTTCGCCCTTCAACGCCGGGGGCAAGCGGCACACCTCTTTCGCCTCGGTCTTCATCTATCCCGAAATCGACAACGACATCGAGGTGGAGATCGACGACAAGGACCTGCGCATCGACGTGTTCCGCGCCAGCGGCGCCGGCGGCCAGCACGTCAACAAAACCTCCAGCGCGGTACGGATCACCCACCAGCCCTCGGGCATCGTGGTGCAGTGCCAGCAGGAAAAATCCCAGCACCGGAACAAGGACCTGGCCATGAAGGTGCTCAAGTCCCGCCTGTACGAGCTGGAGCTGCGAAAGCGGGAGCAAGAGCAGGAGGAAATGCACGCGGCCAAGGAGGACATCGCCTTCGGCAGCCAGATTCGCTCCTACGTGCTCCACCCGTACCAGATGGTGAAGGACCACCGAATCGGCATGGACATCGGCAACGTGAACGCCGTGCTCGACGGCGACATCGACCCGTTCATCGAGGGCGTGCTGATGTCCGCCAAGCCCGCCTGAACCTCTTGGCGCCCCGCGCCGGCGCTTCTTTTCCCGCGCCGGTCGGGGCGCTTCCGCCGACCATCCCATGAATCCCTACGAGATCATCGACGAACTCTACGAGCCCGGCTCCGACCTCCACGTCATGCTGGTGGAGCACAGCCGCCGTGTGGCCGAAAAGGCGCTGGAAATCGCCGACCGCTTGCCCGCCGGGACGACGGTGGACCGCCGCTTTCTGGAAGAGGCCGCCCTGCTTCACGACATCGGCATTCTGCGCACCCGCGCGCCCAAGCTCTGCTGCTACGGAGACCGCCCGTACATTTGCCACGGGGTGGAAGGCGGCGAGATTCTGCGGGAACGGGGGTTCCCCCGCCATGCCCGAGTCTGCGAACGGCACGTGGGCGTGGGCATCACGGCGGAAGAGGTCCGCCGCAACGACCTTCCCCTGCCGGAGCGCGACATGGTGCCGGAAACCCTGGAGGAGGAAATCATCGCCTACGCGGACAAATTTTACTCCAAGGACTGCCAGACCGTGTACCGGGAAAATTCCCTGGAGCGGATTTTGACCGATCTTAAACGGCATGGTCCGGAAAAGGCATTGATTTTTCGAGGCTGGGCCGACCGGTTCGAGCCGAACGGAAGCGGGTCGTGATCCTGGTTGGCGCCTGTCTGGCCGGCGTCCGGTGCCGCTACGACGGCGGCCACAACCGATTTGATCCGGTGGTGGAGATGGTCCGGGCGGGAGAGGCGCTTCCGGTCTGCCCGGAACAGCTCGGCGGCCTGACCACGCCCCGGGAACCGGCGGAAATCCGCGACGGCCGCGTCTGGACCGTCTCCGGAACCGACGTGACGGCGGCGTTCCAGCGGGGCGCGGAGGAGGCGTTTCGCCTCGGGAAACTGATCGGCTGCCGCCGGGCGATTCTCAAGGCCCGTTCGCCCTCCTGCGGGGCGGGGTTGATCTACGACGGGTCCTTTTCCCATGTCACGGCGCCCGGAGACGGTTTTCTGGCGAGGATGTTGCGGGAGGCGGGGGCGGCGGTTTTTACGGAGGAGGATTCGTTGCCGGGGTAGGAACGGAACCAGTTTTCGATAAACGGCATTTACGGCAAACGGCCGTCTCCGAAATGGAGACGGCCGTTTGCCGTTTTCCTCTCGTTGCGAGGCTCCGCCTGGGAACGAGAAGAAATTATCTCATTTCTTCGACGTCTTCTCCACCATCTCTCGCACCAGCGCCTTGTGCTCCTCGGTGGAATGGCAAAGGGCCTGGAACGCGGCGGATTGATCCAGCAGGTCGGGCAGGGCGACCCGCTGGCCCATGTAGAGCAGTTGCTTGGCCATCCGCAGGGCGTGGGCCGGCTTGGTGGCGATTTCGTCGGCCAAGACCCGGGCACGTTCCATCAGCTCCTCGTGGGGCGCCACGTCGTTGACCAGCCCCATGGCCATGGCCTCGTCGGCCTTGACCACTTTTCCGGTGAAGGTCATTTCGCAGGCCCGGGCCATGCCCACCAGTTTCGGCAGAAAAAACGCCCCGCCGTCGCCCGGGATGATCCCCAGATTGATGAAGGATTCGGTAAACTTGGCCTTTACGGAGGCGATGCGCATGTCGCACATCAGCGCCAGGTCGCAGCCCGCGCCCACCGCCACCCCGTTGACGGCGGCGATGGTCGGCACGGCCACGCCGGTGACCGCCTTGGGAATCCGGTGGATGAATTTTTTATAGTTCTCCCGCAGCTCCGCCGGGGTTCCGCCGAACATCTCCTTGCCGTCCTGCATGTCTTTGACGTTGCCGCCGCTGCTGAAGGCCGGGTCGGCGGCGGTGAGGATCATCACCTTGATGGACGGATCGGCGTTGACCGCGGCGCAGGCGGCCTCGATTTCGGCGATCATGGCCTCGCCGGTGATGGCGTTTCGGGTGTCGGGCCGGTTCAGGGTCACGGTGGCCACTCCGCCGTCCACTTCCCAGAGAATTTCCGAAAAAGTCATATCTGCCTCCTCCCGCCGAACCCTTCCGGGCGCGGCCGTATGCGTGTTTCCGGCGGAAACGGTGTTCGTCCCTCCGTCCGGGAATCGCGCCGGGCGGCTTCCGGAAAAACCGGATCGCGGCCGGGCGCGAACGGACTTCTTGTTTCAGAAGCCGGGGGGAGCGTCAAGGTTTTCCGGGAAATCCGATGGATTCGGGAAGGCGCCGCCGGAAACGGCGGGAAGGGCCGGGGAGAACCGCCAGAAATTTCTTGAATTTTAAAAGGGCCGCGCTATCATGGCCGTTCCGATTGGGGTGTTCCGGAACCGCCCGGAGCCGAGAGCAAACCCATGGAACCGGATACCGTTCAAACGGTCGGAGGGAATCGGATCGCGCGCCCCGGATTGGCCGCCGGCGAGTGTTTCCGTTGCGGGATTTTGCCACCGGCCCGGGAAGCCGACGGCCCGATTCCGCGCCTTCCCCCTTCCGAACTCCTTTCGAACCCAGGGAGCGCCTCATGAAAACCGCCCTCGCCATCGCCGGCTCCGACAGCTCCGGCGGCGCCGGCATCCAGGCCGATCTGAAAACCTTCCAGGCCCTCGGCGTCTTCGGCATGAGCGCCATCACCGCCGTCACCGTTCAGAACACGCAAAAAGTCTACGACATCCAGGAAATGCGGCCCGACATCGTTTCCGGGCAGATTTCGTGCATTTTCGAGGACATTTCGGTTGACGCGGTGAAGATTGGGATGGTCTCCAGCATTCCGTTGATCGAGGCGGTGGCGGGCGCCCTGTCGGAGATCGCCCGCCGTCCCCCGGTGGTGCTGGACCCGGTGATGATTTCCAAAAGCGGCTATCCGCTGCTGCGGGAAGACGCCCGGGAGGCGCTGGTGCGCCATCTGTTTCCGCTGGCGGAGACGGTGACGCCCAATTTATTCGAAGCGGAGGTGCTGGTGAAACGAGACCTTCGAAGCCTGGACGCCATGCGGGACGCGGCCCGGGAGATCATCGACCTGGGGGCGTCCACGGTGGTGGTGAAGGGGGGGCACCTGGAAGGCGAGACGGCGGTGGACATTCTTTTCGACGGGAAGGAGTTCCGGGAGCTGTCGGTGGACCGGATCGAGACGCCCAACACCCACGGAACGGGCTGCACCTTTTCCTCGGCCATCGCGGCGAACCGGGCGTTGGGATATCCGTTTTTCGAGGCGGTGAA
>JBKHDD010000043.1:0-29094 GCA_046541515.1 Desulfococcaceae bacterium | reverse complement strand
CCAGCTCACCGCCGCCTGAACCCGCGTCCGCTCGAAATAGGCCGTCTCCACCCGGCTGAAAAGCCCGAACAGGGCAACCCAGGTGTTTCGATAGGCCCCCTGGCCCAGCACCGCCATTCGCCGAATGGCATCCTCCCGCCCCCGCACGAACCGCAGATCGGCGTACAGGTCTTCGTCCGAGTTCAGGGACGGATAGGTGTCCACGGCCAGCAGCAGACCGATCGGCCCGCCCCGTTCCTCCGCCTTGCGATCGATGTCGGCGGCGATGGTTTTGGCCTCTTTTTCGGTGATTTCTCCAGTGATTCGGTAGGCCAGAACGTCTTCGGCCGGAACCGAGAGGTATTGATACATGCGGTTGTCTCCCTTCCCCAGCGGGATGTGGCCCCGTTGGATTTTTCACTCTCAAGCTACGGCGGAAAACCGTCCCGGTCAAACGGGCTCCGGAGCCGAGGAATGAGCGAAGGGTTGCCGACCCAACCGGGGATCGGCGTGGGCGGCGTGGTGTTCCAGGAAGGGCGGGTCCTGCTGGTGCTCCGGTCCAAGGAGCCGGCCAAGGATCAGTGGGCGGTGCCCGGCGGTCGCCTGGAATTGGGGGAGACCCTTGAAGCGGCGGTGGAACGGGAGCTGTTGGAGGAGACCGGCGTTCGGGTCCGGGCCGGGGAGGTGGATTTTACTTTCGAGCACATCGAACGGGACGACGCCGGCCGGGTGGTTCATCACTACGTGATTTTGGATCTGGCCGCCGAATACCTCTCGGGAACGCCCGCGCCCGGCGACGACGCCCGGGACGCCCGCTGGGTGGGGGAGGACGAATTGGTCCGCCTTCCGGTCAACCCCGCCACCCGTCGTCTGCTGCGGACGCGCCACGGATTCGGGGAAGTCCGGCCGGCCATTCGGCCGCTGGAAACGGTGGAAAGCGAGGCGGTGTCCGGGCTGGTGGGCCGGGCCTTCGACCGGGACGTGGCACCGCTTTACGACGCCAAAGGCATCTACAATTTCCGGATCTTTTCCTCCACGGGCGCCATGGCGTTGCGTGCGGCCAATCGCCACTGGGCCCTGGTGGCGGAGCTGGACGGCGAGCCGGCCGGGGTGCTGGAGGTGCGGGAGGACCGACACATCTCGATGTTCTTCGTGGATCCGTCCCGCCAGGGCATGGGCGTGGGTCGCCGGTTGTTCGAGGCGGCGGTGGCGCGTTGCCGGAAACGCAATCCCGGCCTGACCCGCCTCACCGTCTGTTCCTCTCCCAACGCCGTCCCGGTATACGCCCGACTGGGATTTCGGAAAGAAGGACCGCCCGCCGTGGAATCGGGCATTCGATTCGTGCCGATGGGGTGCCGGCTGCCCCGGTCGTGAAAGGGAGATCGAAAATGGACGCGGACCGGGAAAAGTGGAATCGGAAATATCGGGAAGGCGCGGGACCCACCCGGCCGTCCGCGACGGTGGAGCGGTTCTGGTCCCTCGCCCCGCCCGGCCGGGCCCTGGACCTTGCCGCCGGCAACGGCCGCAACGCCCTTTTTCTGGCGGAGAAAGGGTTTGCGGTGGACGCCGTGGATATTTCCGACGTTGCGGTGGATCAATTGAAAGGGCGGCATCCGGACCTGTCCGCCATTCAGGCGGACCTGGACAGCTGGGAAATTCCGGAAAACCGGTACAGTCTCATCCTCAATATTCGGTTTCTCAGCCGTCGGCTGTTTCCGTACATTCGCGAAGCCCTGGTTCCGGGCGGGGCGTTCATCGCGGAAACGTTTCTGGAATCTCCCGGCGAGAAAGACTATTTTTCCCGGCGGGATTTTCTGCTGCGGGAAAACGAGTTGCTCCACGCCTTTCTTCCCCTTCGGATTCGCTATTACGCCGAACGAGAGAGCCGGGACGCCCCCCATGGACCCTCCCGGGAAGCGGCGCTGGCGGCCGTGAAACCGGCGTGAGCGCCCTTCCCCAATCGTTTGGCCACGACGATCGCCCGCCCTTTCCCCCGGTCCTGGCGTTGGGCCTGGGGGTTTGCGCCGTCTCCACCGGGGCCATTTTCGCCCGGATGGCCGGGGAGGCGCCGTCCCTGGTCATCGCGGCCTATCGGGTGGGCCTGGCCGCGCTGTTGCTGGCGCCGCCGGCGTTTTGGAAGGCCCGGGCGGAACTCCGCGCCCTGGGTCGTCGGGATTTGGCCATGGCCGGGCTGGCGGGGTTTTTTCTCGCCCTTCATTTCGCCACCTGGATTTCTTCCCTCGACTACACTTCCGTGACCAACAGCGTGGTGCTCGTGAACACCAATCCCCTGTGGGTGGGGCTGTTGACCCCGCTGATCACCCGGGAGCGCATCGGCCGGACGGCCAAAATCAGCATCGGGATCAGCGTGGCCGGGGGCGCGGTGATCGGCTACGGGGACATCGCCACCGGTCCGTCGGCCCTGTGGGGCGACATTCTGGCGTTGATGGGGAGCGTCTGCGCGGCGGTCTACATTCTACTGGGCAGAAGCCTTCGTCCCAAGCTTTCCCTGATCGCGTACATCACCGTCTGTTACGGCGCCGCGGCGGTCATTCTTTGGACGCTGGTGCTGGCGCTAGGACTCCCCTTCCTCGGATTTCGCGGAGATACGGTGGCCGCCTTTTGGGCCATGGCCCTGATTCCTCAGCTCGTGGGACACACCAGCTACAACTGGTCGCTCAAATGGTTTTCCGCCAGCGTCATCGCGGTGAGTCTGCTGGGGGAGCCGGTGGGCGCGACGATTTTGGCCTGGATTCTGTTTGGAGAGGCCTTGACCTGGGCGAAGGCGGTGGGCGGGGGCTTGATTTTGCTGGCCATTTTCATGGCCACCCGGCAAAAGGCGGGGGCGTAAAAAAAAGAAAACGATTTTGCTTGCATTTTGGATGGGAAGCGGGTATAGTCCGTTCAACTCAATTTGAGCCCGACCACGGTCGGTCGGGACGGTTTTCTTTCTGAAGGGTATCACGTTGTGTAGCGGGAACCTCCAGAGCAGGAAACATTGAGTATTATTCATCACCAGGAGGAGAATTTCCCAATGCCCAACGGTACCGTCAAGTGGTTTAACGACAGCAAAGGTTATGGTTTCATCGAACAAGAATCCGGTCCGGACGTATTCGTTCATCATTCCGCGATCAACGCCGATGGATTCCGGTCTCTGAGTGAAGGAGACCAGGTGACTTTCGAGATTCAGCAGGGCCCCAAAGGTCCGGCTGCGGTGAACGTCTCGGTCGTCTAAACCGCGCGTAACCGACGATTCCGAAGCGCCTTCCTTTTTGGGAAGGCGCTTTTTTTGTGCCCGGATTTCTCCGTGTTGGCGCCGGGACATGAATTTGCCAACCGTATCTTTCGTTCTTCGGCCGGCCGCGCCGCTCCCCAAGTTTCCCTCGGTTTTCTCACCCTTCCCCCGGCGAATGCAACGCCCCGTTTCCGGTTTGGACGAAAATCGGCTGAACCCGGACGCCGGATTCCGCTTCCGCGTAAACCGCCTCCAGCGTTCGGCGGTTCTCCGCGTCGATCCCATCGATGAACAAAATCAGATAAATCCTCTCCAGCCCCAATTGGTTCCCGTAGGCCGCCGCCTGTTTCAGGGCGCGGGTGTAGGCGTATCGGTCCTGAAACGATTTCAGTTCCAGGGCGCAGGTCCGGTCGCGGAACCGAATGAGGATGTCCACCTTTCCGTTCCCCGTCGGGAATTCCGGAAACACGATCCCGCCTTTGTCCAAAAAAAATCGTTTCAGAAACATGTACAGATTGAAATGAAAGACGGCCTCGTAAACCCGGAGGTCGCTCCTCCGCCGGGGCGCGTCTTTGAGCAGCCAGTGGCGGTTTTTGGACAGATAATTCTGGTACAGTTCCATCAATGCCGGGACGTCGAGTTCCGGGGCTTGGAGGATGGCGTCGATGTCCGCCAGGGGATCGTGGATTTCATCCAGGGCATGAAACAGGCGCTGGGAAAAGTAATTGAAAAGGCGGGCTTGGATGAAGGGGCAGGAAAACCGGCAAACCATCCGGCCGTTGGAGCGTTCCCCGTCGATGACGCCGTTGAGGTAGAGAAAGTTCAACCGGGGATCGTCGAAGGAAAATTCGGTTTTTCGTCCGGTTCGAAAAAGGCCGAGAAGGGTTTCCCGGTAGGGCTCCCGATCGGCTTTGCCGATGAGATTCAGGACGTGGTTGTTGGGCAGGCTGTCCACGGCGTCTTGAAGCACCCGCTCCCAATCCGCTTCCTGGATGGGTCGATTCCGATCCGGCGCGTAGCCCTCGTATCCTTCCGTCAGCAACTCGCCAAACCAGGACACGAGCCCCGGCTGCCCCAGGGTTTCGTCGAACAGGCGATCCACCACGGCCGGTTCCACCGGTTGGCCGCTTTCTTCCTGGTACCATTGGAAAATGGATCCGACTTCCTCACGGGTCAGGTTGGGAATGTGGACGCTTCGCTGGACGTTGAACGGCGAACCCTTGACATTTTCCACCCCGAGGACGTTGCGGACGCCGATGAGCGCCACGCCATGGAGAAGGTATTCCTTTTGGAAGGCGTCGGCGCGGTCTTCGCTCCGTTGGATGAAGAGGTTCCGGAACACGCTGACGAGTCCGGAAATGACGGGTTCCGGGAGGGCGTCGAATTCGTCCAGCATGAGGATGAGCGGTTTTTGCACCCGGTCCCGGAGGAAGAGTTCCCCGAATTGCTGAAGGGGGCCGAGGCCGGGGTTCGCGGGTTCCGGGGAGATTCCGATCCGCCGGGCGATTTTTTGGGAAATGGCGGACACCACGCGGCCAAGATCGGTTTCGGCCTGGAGGTCTTCCAGGTTGAGCTTCACGGCGTGAAACCGGTCGTCCGCCTCCAGCGCCCATAGCACTTCCCGCATGATCCAGGTTTTTCCGCGCTGGCGGGGCGCCCAGACGGTAATATAGTGGCCGCCTTTTTCCGGCGGGTCGCCGACGAGCCGGTTTTGGATGGCCTGGACCTGGTCCGTCCGGGGAACGTGGAAATGGAGGTCCTTGTCCACGGGGCCGTAGGAGGAGAAGGTTCGCATGGGGGGCTCCTTGGTTTTTAGCAAATGTTACCATGCCGGATGATGCCACACAATGGTGAAGGCATTGTATTTTCCGAGGATGTCCGGATTTTTTTCGCGGTACGGTTTATTCTTTCCAGCCAAAAAAGACCATTCCCATTCCACCGCCCTTTATGGTATTCCAACCCCACAAATCTACATCCAAACCCCAAATTCCAACCAAGGAGGCATCCATGGCCTACGAAAACATCCTCTACGAAATCGGCGACGGCATGGCCATTATCACGTTCAACCGGCCCAAGGCGTTGAACGCCCTGAACAACGCCCTGCTCACCGAGTTCGACGAAGCGCTGGACGCCGTGATGGCGGACGAGGAGATCCGGGTGCTGATCCTCACCGGCGCGGGGGAAAAAGCCTTTGTGGCCGGCGCGGACATCACCGAGCTGGCCACCTTCGGCCCGCTCCAGGCCAAACTCTTCGCCAAAAAAGGGCAAAGCGTCATCGGCAAGCTCCAGGCCCTGCCCATCCCCGTCATCGCGGCGGTCAACGGCTTCGCCCTGGGCGGCGGCACCGAAATGGCCTTGGCCTGCGATTTCATCTACGCGGCGGAAACCGCCAACTTCGGCCTTCCGGAAATCACCCTGGGCATTATCCCCGGCTTCGGCGGCACCCAGCGGATGCCCCGGCTGGTCGGGCCCAACATGGCCAAGGAGCTGATCTACACCGGCCGCATGGTCCCCGCGCCCGAGGCCAAGGAGATCGGCCTGGCCAACAAGGTCTGCGCCCCGGACGCCCTGATGGACGAGGTCAAGAAAACCGCCAAGGCCATCGCCGCCAAGGGCCGCGTCTCCCTGCGGGCCGCCAAGCAGGCCGTCAACACCGGCCTGGACGCCGACCTGAACACCGGCCTCGTCGTGGAATGCGACGCCTTCGCCCTCTGCATGGCCAGCGAAGACGCCAAGGAAGGCACCACCGCGTTCCTGGAAAAACGGAAGGCGGAGTTCAAGGGGAAATTGAGCTGATCTTTTCCCTTGACACCCCATCCCGCTTTGGCTAAGTTCGCGAAAAAATTTCTTCATCGTTATTCATTGACTGTACGGTATTTGTTTATGAGCCGATCGACATCGCGGATCGGCGGGACCGGCCTTTTTCGCGGATATTTCTTTTTTAGACTGTCCGCTCATGGCCGGTGTTCCGACCGGCATCCGTAACCGAATTTGACGGAAACCATGAGCGGACGCGCGTCCGGGAGTCTCATGGTGTGAAGATTTGGGCCGTGGGACCTTCTCCCCGCGGCCCTTTTTTTGTCCCGTTGGCCCGCTGGATTGGGCCCGCTGGTTTGGACCCGCTGGTTTGGACCCGCTGGTTAGGATCGGATCGACCCGATTCGATTCGATCCCGTCCGATCCAATCCAACTCCGGTCCGCCGCCATGGGACGAAAAAGGCACGAACTTGAACGAGGAAGCCCTGCCCGGCCCGCCCGCGACAACCGAACCCTGGAGGCCCCTTGCCATGATTTACGACATCGAATACGAAACCATGCCCCGGGAGGCGATGGAGGCCATCCAGCTCCGCCGCCTCCAGGCCGCGGTGGAACGGGTCTACGCCACCGTCCCCTTCTACCGGGAGAAGTTCCAGGCGGCCGGCGTCCTCCCCGGCGACATCAAAACCATCCGGGACCTGGAGCGGCTCCCCTTCACCACCAAGCAGGACCTGCGGGACAACTATCCCTACGGCATGTTCGCCGTGCCCATGGACAACGTGGTCCGCATTCACGCCTCCTCCGGCACCACCGGCCAGCCCACCGTGGTCGGCTACACCGCCCGGGACGTAAACACCTGGGCCACCCTGATGGCGCGATCCCTCTCCTCCGGCGGCGCGGGGCGGGGCGACATCATCCACAACGCCTACGGCTACGGCCTCTTCACCGGCGGCCTGGGCGCCCACTACGGCGCGGAAAAGCTCGGCGCTTCGGTCATCCCGGTCTCCGGCGGCAACACCAAGCGCCAGATCATCATTATGAAGGACTTCGGGCCGACCATCCTGACCGCCACGCCCTCCTACTCCCTCCATCTCGCGGAGATCGCCGAGGAAATGGGCGTCTCCTTCCGGGACCTCCAGTTCAAGGCCGGCATTTTCGGCGCGGAACCCTGGTCCGAAAAAATGCGGGAGGAGATCGAGCGGAAGCTGGGCCTGAAGGCGGTGGACATCTACGGCCTTTCCGAAGTCATCGGCCCCGGCGTGGCCACCGAATGCATCGAGGCCCAGAACGGGCTCCACATCGCCGAAGACCATTTCATCCCGGAGATCATCGATCCCAACACCGGCGAGGTGTTGCCCCCGGGGTCCGAGGGCGAGCTGGTCTTCACCTCCGTCACCAAGGAGGCCTTCCCCATCATCCGCTACCGCACCCGGGACATCACCTCCATCACCCTGGAGCCCTGCGTCTGCGGCCGGACCCTCTGCCGCATGCACAAGGTGAGCGGCCGGACCGACGACATGCTCATCATCCGGGGCGTCAACGTCTTCCCCTCCCAGATCGAAAGCGTGCTCATGGACATGGAGGAGGTGGAGCCCCACTACCAGCTCGTGGTGGACCGGGAGGGCAACCTGGACAACCTGACCGTGATGGTGGAAGTGGGCGAAGGAGCCTTTTCCGACGAGGTGAAGAGCCTCCAGAACCTGGAGCGGTCCATCACCAAGAACATCAAGGAAACCATCGGCGTGTCGGCCAAGGTGCGGCTGGTGGAGCCCAAGACCATCGCCCGCAGCGAGGGCAAGGCGGTCCGGGTGATCGACAACCGGAAGGTCTGAAAAAAACCAGTTGCGTTTTCGAGGGGCGCGGGTATGGTGAACTCCGCGCCGCCGGGCGGGCTTTCCGCCATTTCCGACCACGGAACCAAGGAGACGTCTCATGCGCGTGGAACAGATTTCCATTTTTCTGGAAAACCAGTCGGGCCGGCTGGCCGAGGTGACCGGCATTCTGGCCGAGGCCGGCGTCAACATCCGGGCCCTTTCCCTCGCCGACACTTCGGATTTCGGGGTGCTGCGGCTGCTGGTGGACGACAACGAAAAGGCCAAGAACGCGTTGAAGGAAAAAGGCTTCACCGTCGGCAAAACCAACGTGGTGGCCGTGGCCGTGCCCGATCAGCCGGGCGGGCTCCACAATATCCTGGCCGGGCTGGGCAAGGGCGGGATCAACGTGGAATACATGTACGCCTTCGTGCGGCAGAGCGGCCAAAACGCCGTCATGATCTTTCGCTTCGACAACACCGACGAGGCCCTGCGGGTGCTGGGCGAGGCGGGCATTTCCGTGCTGGACGGCGAAACCCTTTATCAGCTGTAACACCCATTCCGTCCATTTCATTTTGGCGAAAAATTGAAGGGGCATATCGCATACGCCCTTGGCCAGTCTGACGCCGGCGTCCATTGGAAGTCCGAAAGTGACCGTATTGGATCGAACCCGAAACCCCGGTAGTTCCCCGCGGCCGCGACGCTCCCTGCGCGGGCCGCGAATCCATTCCCCCAACGAAAGGGACATCCCCATGGCCACTCCTTCTTCTCCCCGGACCCGTATCGTCGGCGCCGTCGCGCTGGTCGCGGCGGTTCTCCTCGCCCTGGCCCCCCTCGCCTCGGCGGCGGACACCTATAAAATCGGCGGCGTCTTCTCCGTCACCGGCCGGGCCTCCTTTTTGGGCGATCCCGAAAAGCGCAGCATGGAACTGATGGTGGACGAGATCAACAAGGCGGGCGGCATCGACGGAAAAATGTTGGAAGCCGTGATTTACGACACCGAGGGCGACCCCACCAAGGCGGTGATGTTGGTCAACAAGCTCATCAACAAGGACCGGGTCATCGCCATCGTGGGACCCAGCACCACGCCCACCACCCTGGCGGTCATGCCGCTGGCGGTCCGGGCCCAGGTGCCGCTGATCAGTTGCGCCGCCGGCAACAAAATCACCTCTCCGGTGCTCCCCTACGTCTTCAAAACCGCCCAAAGCGACATCTTGGCCGTGGCGGCGATTTACCAGCAAATGAAGGCCCAAGGGATCAAAAAGATCGGCATTCTGACCGTGGCCAACGCCTTCGGCGAAAGCGGTCGGGAGCAGTTGGAAGCCCAGGCGGACGATTTCGGGCTCACCGTGGTCCGGGCGGAGAAATTCGGGGCCAAGGACACCGACATGACCGCCCAGCTCACCAAAATCCGGGCGGAAAAACCGGACGCGGTGGTCTGCTGGGACACCAACCCCGGCCCGGCCGTGGTGGCCAAAAACGCCCAGCAGCTCGGCCTGGAAATGCCGCTCTACCAGAGCCACGGCGTGGCTTCGCCCAAGTTCATCGAGCTGGCGGGGGACGCGGCCAACGGCATTCTGCTGCCCACGGGGAAAATCCTCGTCGCCGACCTGCTGTCGGACGAAGATCCCCAAAAAGCGGTCCTGACCGAGTACATCCAGAAATATAACGAACGGTACGAGATGTCCGTTTCCGGCTTCGGCGGCTACGCCTACGACGCCATGAAAATCCTCGCCCAGGCCCTGCCGGGCACCGATGGCGACAAGGCCAAGCTGCGGGACAATATCGAAAAGGTCAGCGGCCTGGTGGGCGTCTCCGGCGTGTTCACCTTCTCCCCCCAAGACCACAACGGACTGGGTCCGGACGCCTTCGTGATGGTGCGGATCGAGGATGGGAAGTGGGTGTTGGTCGATTAGTATCCCATTTGGATATCAATCGTAAATTAACCATCCCGCATTGAAACAAACAGGGCAGCCGCATGGGCGGCCCCTACGGTCCGGTTCGGATTCCATGAAATCCGGCGAGCCCGTCACGTTGTTTTCTGGACCAATTACTGGAACTCGGTGGGTGTTCGTCGGATATGGAACGGGAAATCGTCTCGCCGGATTCCAAATATCCGGGGGTTGCCGGGTTACGCTTCGCTAACCCGACCTACGGTCCATTTTCCACGGTTGCTTTTTGGTTCATTTTTTATAACGACCGTCCTTCGTAACAAACAGGGCAGCCGCAAGGGCTGCCCCTGCGGTCCGGTCCGGTTTCCATGAAATCCGGCGAACCGGAAATTCGTAGGGGCGCCCCTCGCAGGCGCCCTTTTTCACGCGGACAACTTTTCACGCGAACAGCGCCGCCAAGGGAACCCGTCTTCACCCCATGCAGGAACTTCTTCAATATCTCTTTTCCGGCCTGACCAACGGCGCGATCTACGCGGTGATCGGGGTCGGCTTCGCCATGCTGTACAACGCCACCGACCTGATCAACTTCGCCCACGGCGAGTTCGTCATGCTGGGGGCGTTGATGCTGGTGACGCTGTGGGGCGTGGTCGGACTGCCGTTGATCCCCGCCTTTGTTCTGGCGGCGCTGGCCGTGGCCGGCTGCGGGCTGCTGTTTGAACGGTTGGCGATCCGCACCGTCCGGAAACCCCAGCCCATCGTCCTGGTAATTATCACGGTGGGCGCGTCCATTTTCCTTCGGGGCGTGGCCATGATGATCTGGGGCAAGGACGCCCACGGCCTGCCGCCCTTTTCCGAAGGAAGCCCGTTGAACCTGCTCGGGGCGACCTTGCTTCGACAGAGCCTCTGGATTCTGGCCATCGCGCTCCTGCTGGCGGTGGGGCTCCACCTGTTCTACCGGCGGACCCTCACCGGAAAGGCCATGCAGGCCACGGCCATCAACCGGCGGGGGGCCTGGGTGTCGGGCATTCCGGCGGAGGCGATGATCCGGCTGGCCTTTTTCATGAGCACCGGCATTGGCGCGGTGGCCGGCATGACCGTTGCGCCGGTGACCATGTCGGCCTACGACATGGGCACCATGCTGGGCCTCAAGGGATTTTGCGCGGCCATGTTGGGGGGGATCGGAAGTCTTTGGGGCGCCATGCTGGGCGGCTTTCTTCTGGGAATCGTGGAGGCGCTTTCGGTGGGCTTCATCTCTTCGGCCATGAAGGACGCCGTGGCCTTCGTCCTGTTGCTGGCCATTTTGTACATCCGGCCCAGCGGCATCATCCGTTCCGCCGAATCGGCCCGATTTTGATTGGCCTTGATTCCATGACACACCGCTTTCTTACCCTGATTCCCATCGGGCTTTTGGCCCTGGCCGCCCTGCTGGTCGGCTTGCTGGTGGAAAATCCCTACTATCTTCAGCTGCTCACCTTCATCGGCCTCAACACCCTGCTGGCCCTGGGGCTGAATCTACTCATGGGCTACGCCGGGCAGATTTCCCTGGGCCACGCCGCGTTTTACGGGATCGGCGCCTACACCACCGGGGTGATGACCGCCCATTACGGGCTGTCTCCCTGGCTCGCCCTGCCTTGCGCGGTGGCGCTGGCGGTCCTGGTGGCCTTGGTGGTCGGTCTGCCGACCCTCCGGCTGTCCGGCTACTATCTGGGCATGGGGACCCTGGGCTTCGGGATGATCGGCTTCGTGGTCTTTCGGGAGTGGACGGGGTTGACCGGCGGGGCCTCCGGCCTGGTGGGCATTCCGCCGCTGGAGATCGGCCCGGTCTCCTTCTTCTCGGCCCGGAACGGCCTTTGGCTGGTCTGGGGCGTGGTGGTCGCCGCCTTTCTGGTCTGCCGCCGCCTGGTTCACTCCCGGGCCGGGCGGGCGCTGCGAGCCATCCACGACAGCGAGCGGGCCGCCAAGGCGGTGGGGGTGGACACCTTCCGGCTCAAGCTGACCGTCTTCGTCTTCAGCGCGGGGGTGGCGGCGCTGGCCGGGTTTCTCTACGCCCATCTGGTGGGCTTTGTCAGCCCGGGCACCTTCGACTTTCTGGCCTCGGTGCGCATGGTCACCATGGTGGTCGTGGGCGGCATGGCGAGCCTTTGGGGCGCGTTGTTCGGCGCGGCCCTGCTGACCCTGCTGCCGGAGTGGCTCCACGCCTTTTCCGAGTGGGAAATGGTGGTCTACGGCCTAATCATGATGGGCGTGATGATTCTGCTGCCCCAGGGGTTGACCCGGGGCCTTCTGGACATTTATGAGCGAGCAAGAAACCGATCCACAAAGCGGGGAAACCGGGGAGACGCCGCCCCTGCTGGGGATTGAGGGGGTCACCAAGACCTTCGGCGGCGTGACGGCCCTTTCCGACGTGGGCTTCGCCGTGACCGAGGGGCGCGTGCAGGGGCTCATCGGCCCCAACGGCGCGGGCAAGACCACCCTCTTCAACGTCATCACCGGGGCCTATCCGCCGGACAGCGGGACGGTCCGCCTGAACGGCGCGCCGATGCAGGGGAAACCCTTGCGCCAAGTGGTGCGGTCGGGGGTGGCCCGGACCTTTCAGAACGTGGAGCTGTTCGAAAGCCTCACCGCGTTGGAAAACGTGATGGTGGGCGGCCACGCCCGGACCAAAAGCGGCTTTTGGGGCGCCGTGCTTCGGCCGCCGGCCACCCGGCGAGAGGAAATTCACCTCCGGGACCGGGGCCATGAGTTGCTGGACTTCGTGGGGCTGCCCGAGGCCGCCGACCGGCCCGCCGGCGATCTGCCCTTCGGTTGGCAGCGGCTGTTGGAGATCGCCCGGGCCTTGGCCGCCGATCCCCGTCTGCTTCTGCTGGACGAACCGGCCGCCGGCCTCAACGCCGTGGAGACGGAGCGGTTGGGCGAACTCATCGGACGGATTCGGGACCGGGGCGTCACCGTCATGCTGGTGGAACACGACATGAGCCTGACCATGCGGGTCTGCGACCGGATCGCCGTGCTGGACCAGGGCCGTCTTCTGGCGGAAGGCGCCCCCCGGGAGGTCCAGGCCGACCCGGCGGTGACGGCGGCCTATCTGGGCGGGGGCGAATAGCATGGCCTTGCTCCAGGTGAAAAACCTCCGCTGTTTCTACGGCCGAATCATGGCGGTCAAGGGCGCCAGCCTCTCCGTTCGCGAGGGCGAGCTGATTTCGCTCATCGGAGCCAACGGCGCGGGCAAAAGCAGTCTGCTGGAGGCGGTCTGCGGGCTGTTGCCGGGCTGGAAGGGCGAGATCGTCTTCGACGGGGAATCCCTGGCCAAGCGGGACCCGCCCTCGGTGGTGCGGCGCGGCATCAGCCTGGTGCCCGAGGGGCGGCTGCTGTTTCCGCCCATGAGCGTGGCCGACAATCTCCGATTGGGCGCCTACGTCCGCTATCGGCAGGGCCGGGGCCGGGAGGTGGCCGCCGACCTGGACCGGGTGATGGACCTCTTTCCCATCCTGGGGGAGCGGGCCGGTCAGGCGGCGGGCACCCTCTCCGGCGGCGAGCAGCAGATGGTGGCCATCGGCCGGGCCCTCATGGCGCGGCCCCGGCTGCTGGTGCTGGACGAGCCCTCCATGGGGCTGGCCCCCCTGATGGTGGAGCGAATTCTGGACGCCTTGAAACAGCTCCGGGCCGACGGCCTCACCGTTTTGCTGGTGGAACAAAACGCCCGGGCCGCCCTGGCCATCGCCGACCGGGGCTACGTGATGGAAACCGGGAAGATCGTCCTCCAGGGCCGGGCCGAAGACCTGCTGGCCGACGAGGAGGTCAAGCGGGCCTACCTGGGCAAGGACTACGACGCCTTCACCGAAGGAAAGGGATAAGCCATGGGCGACGGGAACGACACCGGCCACCGTCCGGGCCGCGGCCCCGGCTGCAATCCGGGAAACGATCAGACCCAGCTCCAGTTCGAGCGGCTGCAAAGCACCCTGAACCGGGCCTACCGCAACGTGCCGTTTCACCGCAACCGGCAGAACCAGCTGGCGGCGAAAACCGGCCAGGACCCCTCCATCCTCGATTCCCCCGCCGATCTGGCCCGGCTGCCCTTCATGACCCGGCGGGACCTGGCGGAACACTATCCCTACGGCCTCTTCGCCGTGCCCCTGCGGGACATCGTCCGCATTCACACCGCCCCGGGCACCGGCGACCGGCCCACGGTGACCGGCTACACCCGGTCGGACCTGTCGGTCTGGCGGGCGGTGGTCTCCGCCGCCCTGGCCGCCGCCGGGGTGGGACCCGAGGACATCCTCCAGGTGAGCCTGGACCCGGGGCTGGCCAACTGGGGCCGGGACTACAAGGAAGGGGCCGAGGCCATGGACGCGGCGGTGGCGCCCAACACGCCGCTTTCCGCCGACAAGCAGCTCCTGGTGTTGCGGGACTACAAGGTTTCCACCCTGGTGACCACGCCGTCCGAGGCGATGAGTCTCGCCGACGCGATTTTCCGGTCCGGGGAAAACCCCAACGCCTTCAGCCTGCGGCGGATGATTCTGGTGGGGGAGCCGCCCGATCCGGAGATCCGGGAGAGCCTTTCCGAACGGCTTCATCTGGAAACCTGGGTCCATTACGGCCTGAGCGAGGTGCCCGGCCCGGCCGCGGCCTTCGAATGCCAGGCCCACCAGGGGCTGCACCTCCAGGAGGACCATTTTCTGGCCGAGATCGTCGATCCCGAGACCGGGACCGTCTTGGACGGGGAGGCCGAGGGCGAGCTGGTCCTCACCACCCTGAGCGCCCGGGCCTTTCCTTTGCTCCGCTTCCGCACCGGCGACCGGGTTCGACGGGAAATGGAACCCTGCGGTTGCGGCCGTCCCGGTCCCCGGCTGGTCTGGCTGCCGGAACGGACCGACCGGCTCTTCAACGTCAACGGCGTGAAGGTCGGCGGCGACCAGGTGGCGGTTCACCTGGAAAAGGCGCTGGGCCGGGCGCCCGACCACCGGCTGTTCGTCGGCCGGGCGCCGGACGGCAAACACCGGCTGGAACTCTGGATCGCCGTGGACGACAATCTCTTCTCCGACGAGATCAAGGAGCTGGAACGGGAGGCCCGCGCCGTGCGCGCCGCCCTCCGTGAACAGCTGGGCATTTCCGTCCGCCTCCGGCTTCGGGAAACCGGCTCCCTAAACGCTCCTCCTCCTTGAATTTGCGTTAAATTCAAATTACGTTAATGGTTTGACAGTTTCCGGGGAATCGGTTTATACTCGCGCACGAGTTTGCCGGCATGGACGCCTCCTTTCGTTCCCCGCTTTACGCGACGCGCCAGGCGGCCAACGGACACCCACGTTTTCAGACATTCCACCTCGGGCCCGCGAAGGCCACCGGATTTGGACGACATCGCGACATGCCCAAAAACCGATTGATATTGCAAATGATCTGGGGCGGCTTGCTACTGGCCGCCGGCCTGGGAATGTTTATCCGCGTTCCCCAGGTGATGCCGCGGATCGAGGCGATGGAGCAATTCGCCTCGATCAGCCCTTTTATCCGTTTTTGCCTCTACCTGATCGGGATTATTCTGATCGGCGGGGGCGCAAAGAAGCTCCACGCCAATTATCATCGTTTGGCCGATTCCGACGAATCTTGAATCGAACAACCCACACCGCCCGCGGCGACGGTGTGAACGCACCCGTGAACCGATCCACCTCCACCGGTATGGCGCCCGCCGGTTCCATACCTCGGGCCGATGGGTAGGAAGATGATTAAACGATCCAGCGCCTCCAACGCCACGCACCTCCGGGCCGAAGCGTCGGTAACCCACCTTCGGGTGGATGCCGGAGAGCGGAAGCCCTCCGCCCGGCCGAGCAAGCCCCAGCAGGGCGCCGTGAGCCCGGAGGTGGCCTTTCGAATCAAATTTCAGCAAATTAGCAATCGACTTCAGTCCACCCACAACCTCGACGAGACGCTCTCCCAACTGAAAGGGCCCATCGCCGAACTGTTCGAATCCGAGCGGATCACCATTTACGGCATCGACGGCGTCAAACGGGAGCTGGTCTCCCGGGTGATGATCGGCAACGAGGTCAAGGAGATCCGCATTCCCGTCTCCACCAAAAGCATCGCCGGCTACGCCGCCTACAAGCAGCGGCTGGTCAACGTGTCGGACGTCTACAACCCCGGCGAAATCTCCAAGGTCGGACCGGACCTGGAGTTTGACGGCTCCTGGGACAAAAAATCGGGCTTCAAGACCAAGCAGGTTTTGGCCTGTCCGGTCTTTTTCCACAAATACCTGCTGGGCGCCATCCAGCTCATCAACCGCAAAAACGGGGAACCCTTCTCCACCCGGGACGAAAAAACCGTCCAGGAGTTGGCCAAAACCCTGGGCATCGCAATGTACAACCAAAAGCGGGCCCAGCGGCAGGCGACCAACAAGTTCAGCTACCTGCTTCAGAAGCATCTCATGACCCAGAAGGAGCTGAAAAACGCCATCAACGAGGCCAACAAGCGCAAGGAGCCCATTGAAACCTACCTGATGACCAGCGATCTCAAGGTGCCCAAAAGCGAGATCGTGGAATCGCTGGCCAAATATTACGAAGTGCCCGGCGTGGAGTACCGCGCCGACTGGCCCATTCCCGGCGAGCTGGTCAAGCGGGACAAGCGGGCCTTCATGGAGAAGAACCTCTGGGTGCCGCTGGAGGCCGAGGGCGACAAGGTCGTGATCGCCATCGACAACCCCCACGACCTGCAAAAAATCGACCTGATCAAGCCGCTCTATCCCCGAAATCCGCTGGATTTTCGGGTGGCCCTTCGGGAGGACATCCTCAATTTCATCAAGCTGTTTACCGATGAACAGGACCAGTCCAACATCGACGACATCCTGCACCAGCTCCAGGCCGAGGCCGACGAGGTGGAGGAGGAGGTCGAGGAGGTCAGCGACACCGACAGCGCCGTGGTGAAGCTGGTCAACAAGATCATCATCGACGCCTACGCCCGGAACGCCTCGGATATCCATATCGAGCCCTATCCGGGCAAGCAGAACACCTTGGTCCGGATCCGCATCGACGGCGCCTGCACCGTCTACCAGACCATCCCCTTCAACTACAAGGCGGCGGTGGTTTCCCGAATCAAAATCATGTCCGGGCTGGACATCGCCGAACGTCGGCTTCCCCAGGACGGCAAAATTCCGTTCAAAAAATACGGCGGGCTGGACATCGAGCTTCGTGTGGCCACCGTCCCCACCCAGGGCGGCGTGGAAGACATCGTCATGCGTATTCTGGCCGCCGGCGATCCGATCCCGCTGAAAAAAATGCGGTTCTCCGACCGGAACTACAACGAATTCATCAAAATTGTCGAACAGCCCTACGGCATTATTTTCGTCTGCGGGCCCACCGGTTCGGGCAAAACCACCACGCTCCACTCGGCCCTGGCCCACATCAACAAGACCGAAACCAAAATCTGGACCGCCGAGGACCCGGTGGAAATCACCCAGAAGGGGCTGCGCCAGGTGCAGATGCACCCCAAGATCGGCCTCACCTTCGCGGCGGCCATGCGGGCCTTTCTCCGGGCCGACCCCGACGTCATCATGGTCGGCGAAATGCGGGACAAGGAGACCACGTCCATCGGCATCGAGGCGTCCCTCACCGGCCACCTCGTCTTCTCCACCCTCCACACCAACTCCGCGCCCGAATCGGTGGTCCGTCTTCTGGACATGGGCATGGACCCCTTCAACTTTGCCGACGCGGTGCTGGGCATTATGGCCCAGCGGCTGGGCCGGACGCTGTGCGCTTCCTGCAAGGACCCCTACAAGCCGTCCCAGGAGGAATACGCCGAGTTGAAGCGGGAGTACGGGGAGGAGACGTTTAAACGGGACTTGGCCGAAAAGTATCCCTATAACGACGAGTTGACCCTCTACCGCCCCAAGGGATGCCCCAAATGCAACAACACCGGCTACCGGGGCCGGGTGGGTATCCACGAGTTGATGGTCGCCACCGACGATCTAAAAACCCTGATCCAGGCCAAGGCCCGGGTGGCCGAACTCCAAAAGCAAGCCCTAAAGGACGGCATGCGCACCCTGAAACAGGACGGCATCGCCAAGGTGTTCGAGGGCCTGACCGACTTCCGTCAGATTCGAAAGGTCTGCATCAACTAGCCGTTTCCGTTCCGCCGCCGGTTCCCGGCGGCGGAACGAAACTTCCGCAGTTGCGACCGGTAGTGAGACCGGTCCCCTTCCGCCCGCGACAGGGCCTGCCGCCCCACCCGCAAGGCGTCCTCGTATTTTCCGTTGACGTAGTAGGCTTCCGCCAGCGTGTCCAGCACGTGGGCCGCGTCGGAAATTTTCACCGCCCGCCGGGCATACGCAAGGGAGCGCTCCGGTTCCCGCATGTCCGGCGCGTCGGCTCCGGTGAGCAGCCAGGCGAGGTTGTTGAGGGCGGCGGGGGCCTCCGGGTTCAGGGCCACCGCCCGCTCGTAGGCGCGCCGGGCGTCCACGAAGCGCTCCCGCTCGTAATGGAGGTCCCCCAGCATCCGGTATAAACCCGGATCGGTCGGATTCCGGTCGATTTCCCGCTCCAGCATCCGCTCCAGAAAACCGGCGCCGAGCCGCTCCCCCGTCTCCCCGAAATTCAGGGCGTAGCCGCCGGTTGCCAAGACCAGAATCCCCGCCGCGTACAGCGCGATGCTTTTCCGGATTTTTCGGTTCTGCCGGACGATCCAGCCCCGATCTCTTTCGCACCGCAACAGATAGTCGATCCGTTCCGCGATGCTGAAGTGGTGCCAGTTCGGCTTTTCCGGGGACTGGCCGCTGGTCAGCACGATTTTTTCGAAGGTGGAAATCAGCGGAGCGGCCGAATCGAAGAATTGGTAGACGTAGACGTCGGCCTGCCGCTCGAAATTCCGCATGAAATAGCCGAAGACGAACCGAAAATAAAACAGGAACAGGCTGACGCTGATGACGGTGAAAAGGCCGGAAACCGCGGCGGTTTGGCTGACGCTCGCCGGAACCAGGACCCGGTAGGCCGGCTCGGCGTAGAGCACGCCGTAGAGAATCAGGTCGAAGGTCGCGTAGGACAGCACCAGATATCCCACGAAAAAGAAGAGATAAAACAGCAGGTGATGGCGCTTGACGTGGCCGATTTCGTGGGCGATGACCGCGTCGACCTCCTCGGGCTTTAGCACCTCCAGCAGGGCCTCGGTGACCAGGATGTAGCGGAATCGCCGGACCAATCCCATGACCCCGGCGGTGATCATTCGGCCTTCGAAAATGGGCCAGTAGAGGATGTCGGCGTAGCCCAGCCCGGCACGGGCGCAAAGCCGTTCGATGCGGCTTCGGAAATAGCCCGGCTCCAGGGGATGGCAACGCCAGAACCGCTGGATCAGCAACGGCCCCAACAGCGCCACCAGAATGAGGAAAACCAGAAAATACAGCGTCTGGCCCCCCGCCGTCTCCAAAAAGGCCTTCGGGGCCGCAAAGGGCAGCAGGCCGATCAGGTCGGCCACGCCGGAAAGGATCAGCCAGGGCAACAGGACCGGCGCCGAGAAGGCGGCGTTGGACAGCACGTAACCCCGGCGGGAGATCCGGCTTCCGTAGAGGCGAACGTAGACCCGGTGGGACGTGGCCCACATGATCATGAGGTAGAGCAAAAACAGCCCGATAAAGAGGAAAGCCCGCAGAGTGGGGGCGGCGTCCAGCAAGTGAACGCCCCGGGTGTGTTCCACCAGATGAAGGCCGTACAAATCCACCGCGAACAGGCCGATGGCGGCGACGGACATGCGGGTCTGAATGCGGGAAAAATCGTGATCCAGACGGGAAAAGCCGTCCCGGTGAATCCGGTTTTCCACCCGCTGAAACTGAAGCCGACAGAAGGAGGCGTAGGCCACGTAGAGAAGAATCAGCAACGTGGCCGTTTCCACCGGACCGAACCGGGGGGATTCCGCGGGCGGATAGGTGGTGTACAACAGCAGAACGACGACGAAATAGATGAAATTACCGAACATGGCGGCCTCGGGTGTTGCCCTGCGGACAACGGGTGGCGGAGAACGCCCGTTTTAACGGGGTTTTTCGCGGGATTCCCCCGGAGAGCGGGGAACGGAACGGGGGGCCAAAACGGCGAAAGGCGGCGGTCGCCTCGCCAAGGGGGCGGGCCGCGGAGAAATCAGGGGGCGGATTTTCCGAAAAACCGATCCTTTTCGCTGTAAATGCAGCCGCAGTAGGATTGACGGTAGAGGTTGAGCCGGCGGGAGGTTTCGATTCCCGCCTTCCATCCGTCCCGAAAATCCCGATAGAGAAAGGGAACGCCCACGGAACGACCCACCGACTCGCCGATGGCCCGGATGCGTTCGTGATTCTGGAATTTGCTGTACAGCAGGGTGGAGGTAAACGCCCCGAATTTTCCCCGGCGCGCCAGCAACGCCGTGGCCCGAAGCCGGTCGTGGTAGCAGACGACGCAGCGGTCGCCTTCCCGGAAGGCGGCGTTCCGAAGAAATTCCTCCAGCCGGTAATCCTCCTGCCAGATCACCTTGAAGCCGGCAATTTCGGCATACTCGGCCAGGGCGCTCTCCCTTCGTTGGCATTCGGTGAAGGGATGGATGTTGTGGCGGTAGAAAAATCCCATCACCGACATTCCCTCGGCCTTCAGGACCTCCACCGGGTGGACGGCGCAGGGGGCGCAACACATGTGAACCAGCAGTTTGCGGGACCGTTCCGCCTTGGCTTCTGCGCTCATGGAGAGGTTTCCGATCCGCCGTCGGGGGAAAAGGTCAGCGCGCCGTTTGTTCCGAAGGTCACCACCCCCTCCCGCAGCAGGGCGGCCATGACCTCCGCCACCGGCAGTCCCACAACGTTGGAGCAGGAGCCTTGGATTTCCGCGACAAACATCCCCGCCAGCCCCTGAATGCCGTATCCCCCGGCCTTGTCGTAGGGCTCGTCGGTGGCCACGTACCAGTCGATTTCCGCCGCGGACAACGCACGGAAGCGCACGTCGGTGCGGACCGCCTCGTCCCATTCCCGCCCGTCGGACGCGCGCCGGAGGGCGTAGGCGGTGTAGACCTGGTGGGTTCGCCCGCCGAGGGCGGCCAACATGGACCGAGCCTCGGCCGCGTCCGCCGGCTTGTCCAGGCTGCGGTCGTCCAGCACCACGATGGTGTCGGCCGCGAGCACCCAGCTTTTGGGATGGGCGGCCGAAACCGTTTCGGCCTTTCCAACGGCCAGTTGCCGGACGTAGTCCGGCGGCGCCGTGTAGATCACGGATTCCTCCTCGAATCGGCTGGGAATGACCGGAAATTCGATGCCGAACTGGGCCAGAAGTTCCCGCCTGCGGGGGGAGGCCGAGGCCAGAATCAGAGGGGGCGTGGAGCGGGGCGATTCCATTGGTTTTTTCTATCAGAGGGCGCCGCCTTTGACAAGCGCCATTTGCGGGGCCGCCTTGACAAACGCGGGGGCAATCCTAGGTTTGGCCCCGCAAGGGTTTCGGAATGTTTCACCCTGAAACCCCAACATTGCAACCGATTGGAGAAATCCATGAGCAACGCTCTTCAAACCAACGACGCCGCGCGGGAGCACTTCGAGCAGGGCGTCCAGGCCTACGCCTCCGGCGCGCTCGAAGACAGCCTTGACCACTTCACCCATGCCATCGGGGCGGACGATTCCTTTCACAAAGCCTACATGAGCCGAGGGGCCGCCCTGCTTCGACTGAAGCGGCCGGGCGACGCCCGGGCCGATTTCGACCGGGCGTTGGACCTGGAGCCGGACAATTCCCGGACCCACCATCTCCGGGGCCTTTCCCACGCCCAGCAGGGACACGACGACCAGGCGCTGACCGATTTCAATCGGGCCATCGAGCTGGACCCCGAATACGGCGCGGCCTACCACAGCCGCTCGACAATCCAAAATCGGCTGGGCAACAACGAGGCGGCCATGGAAGACATCCAGACCTACACCCACCTGACCGAAAAACAGGTGCAGGAATTCAGCGACGAGCACAACATCTGGCGATCCCGGCAACTCCATCTGGAGGCGGAAAACATCGCGGACGTCATGAATCGATAAGTCCGGAAAACGGGCTCTCCAACCTCGGGGAGCCCGTTTTCATTCCCCGCTCCCCTTCGATCCGTACTCTTCCTGCGCGTTGTTGATTCGACTCGTTGGTCCGACCCGGCGATTTGACCCGAGGGTTTGACCCGACGATTTGACCCGACGATCCCCGCCCCATTTCCAACGCCCTCCCCGCGGGTCTTCCGCCTGCGGAAAACCGCGATCCGCGGGGAAGAAGGAACGCGAATCTCCGATGAAGGGGAGCCCGGACGATCCCCGGAAATTCGCTTTGGCGAATTGGGGATTCCTTGCCTTGACACTTTCGCGGGCCTTCGGTTATAGCCCCCAACGGAAGCGCGTTTTCAATCAAACCCTTTCCGAAAGCGGGTTCATGGACACGGAACTGACGCCCCTCACCGCCGTTTCCCCCGTGGACGGGCGATATCGTCGGGCCGCCGCCGCCCTTTCCGACTATTTTTCCGAAGCCGCCCTGATCCGCTATCGGGTCCGGGTGGAAGTGGAATACTTCATCTCCCTGTGCGAACTGCCCTTGCCGCCCCTTGCCCAGGTCGATCCGGAGACCTTCTCCGCCCTTCGGCGGATTTATCAGAATTTCTCCGTCGCCGACGCGGCCCGGGTCAAGGAGATCGAGCGGACCACCAACCACGACGTGAAGGCGGTGGAATACTTTCTCAAGGACGCCTTCGAACCGATCGGCCTCTCGGACGTCCGGGAATTCATCCATTTCGGGCTGACCTCCCAAGACGTCAACAACACGGCCACGCCCCTTTCCCTGCGGGAGGGCTGGGCTTCGGCCCTGCGGCCGACGCTGGTGGGGGTGGTGGGCGCGTTGCGGGAGCGGTCGCGGGAATGGCGGGACGTGCCCATGCTGGCCCGGACCCACGGCCAGCCGGCCTCGCCCACGCGACTGGGCAAGGAGGTGGCGGTCTTTTTGGAGCGGCTGGACAACGCCCTGGACCGGCTGGACGGCCTCCCTTTCCCCGCCAAGTTCGGAGGAGCCACCGGCAACTTCAACGCCCACCACGCCGCCTTTCCCGAGGTGGACTGGCCCGCCTTCGCCGACCGGCTGGTGAACGAGCGGCTGGGCCTTCGCCGCTCCCGGGTGACCACCCAGATCGAACATTACGACGGTCTCGCCGCCTTTTTCGACGGGCTCAAGGGGGTCAACACCATCCTCACCGATCTGTGCCGGGATTTCTGGACCTACATCTCCATGGACTACTTCAAGCAGGAGATCAAAGAGGGGGAAATCGGCTCCTCGGCCATGCCCCACAAGGTCAACCCCATCGACTTCGAAAACGCCGAAGGCAACCTGGGCCTGGCCAACGCCCTGCTGGAACACCTGGCCGCCAAGTTGCCCATTTCCCGCCTGCAGCGGGACCTGACCGATTCCACGGTCTGCCGCAACATCGGCGTTCCGCTGGCCCACACCCTCATCGCCCTGGGCTCCATCCGACGGGGGATGAGCAAACTGGCGCTGAACCGGGAAAAGCTGGACGCCGATCTGGCGGCCAACTGGGCGGTGGTGGCGGAAGGAATTCAGACCATCCTGCGGCGGGAGGGCTATCCCCGCCCCTACGAGGCCCTGCTGGAATTGACCCGGACCCATCGCCGGATCGACCAGGCGGCCATCGCCGAATTCATCCAGGGGCTGGACGTGTCCGATCCGGTCAAGGAAGAGTTGCGCCGCCTCCGGCCGGAAACCTACACCGGCGTTCGGGTGGAACCGGACTGACGCGAGACCCGCCCATGACCATTTCCAGCGCCATTCTTTTCCGCTTTCTGATTTTGGGCCTTCTGCCGTTTCTGCTGACGCCCCTGGCCGGTTGCGCCCGGTCCAAGCCGCCGGTTTCCAGCCAGGGGCTGCACACCGCCCTGGCCCGGGGCAATTGTCCCCGAACGATCGCGGTGCTGCCGTTCAACGACCACACGGGAACCGAAGGGCTTGCGGAGCTGGTTCGGATCAATCTGCTGGGTCGGTTGAGCGCCCTGCCCTACCGGGACGTGGAACGGGACGTGGTGGACCGTCGGCTGGCGGCAAAGGGAATCGTCGACCGGGAGACCCTCTACGAGACGCCGGTGCAACGGCTGGGACGTTTGCTGGGGGCCGACGCCCTGCTCTACGGCGACGTCACCGAATTTCAGCGGGTGTTCGTGGGGGTCTACACGCGGCTGAAGGTGACGGTGGGGATTCAGATTTGGGACGCCCGCAACGGGCGGAAGCTCTGGGCCGACACCTACGCCGGCATGAGCCAGGAAGGCGGCGTGCCCCTTTCCCTGCTGGACCTGCCCATGATCACGGTGCGCTCCGGCCTGCACCTTTCCGACGAAGTGAAGCTCCAGGTGGTGGACGAAGCGGTGCGGAACCTGGTGGATCGGCTCCCCCGGCCGGGCGCCCTCGTGGCCGAAGCCGGTTCCCGCTACGAGGTGCAGGCGGGGGCCTTTTCCGCGCCGGAACGGGCCCGGGAGCTGCGCGATCGGCTTCAAGCCCGGGGCTTTTCCGCCTTCATTGGCCGAAACGTGGACGACCGGGGCGTTTGGCACCGGGTGCTGGTGGGGCCCTTCGCCGACCAGGAATCGGCCTTGGCCGCCGCCGGGGAAATCGAAGCGGCCGTGGGCGCGCGCTGTTTCATCGCCCGGCGGAACCGCTGACGCCGCTTTCCTCCGCCGGTTCCGGGACTTCGGGCGCCTCCTCCGAAACCAGAAGATCGAGCGGCGCGGCAGCGCCGACGCGATCCGCCGGTTCCGGGACTTCGGGCGCTTCCTCCGAAACCCTGGTCGCCGGCAGACGAACCCGGAAGACCGTCCGGAATTCTCCCTCCTCCGCCCCGACGGGCGGACTCTCCACGCCGATCCGTCCGCCGTGGTCCGCCACGATCCCGAAGGTGACCGACAACCCGAGGCCGGTGCCCTGGTCCGCCGGCTTGGTGGTGTAAAAGGGGTCGAAGACCCGGCCGATCCGGTCCGGCGGAATGCCGGGACCGGTGTCGAGCACGGCCATTTCCAGCATCTCCGCTTCGGCGTCGAAGCGGGTTTCCACCCGCACCCGTCCCCCGGCCCCGGCGGCGTCCCGGGCGTTGTTCAGCAGGTTCATCACCACCTGGCGAATCCGGGACCGGTCTCCGGCCATGCCCGGCAGCCCGCCGTCCAGATCCCGCTCGATTTCCACCCGCTCCATCTCGAAGGTGTGGTTCATCACCGACACCACGTCGGTGACGCAGAGATTCAGGTTCAGCGGACCCTTGGCGCTTTCCGTCCCCCGGGAAAAATTGAGCAGGTCCGCCACGATCTTCTGGCAGGCCTTGCATTGCCGCTCGATCACCGCCAGGTCCTCCCGGCCGGGGTCCCCTTCCGGCGCCTCCCGGGTCAGGAGCTGGGCGTAGCCCAGGATGATTCCCAGGGGGGTGTTGATTTCGTGGGCCACCCCGGCGGCCAACTGCCCCAGGGCCTCCATCTTCTGGGACTGGATGAGCCGGTCCCGCATTTCCCGCATGTCGGTCATGTCCCGCCCGCTGGCCAGCACCCCGGTGATCCGTCCGGCGGCGTCTCGCACCGGCAGCCGCACCAGGTGGAACCAGCGCCGTCGGCCGCCCACCCGCAGCCGCACTTCCCGCTCCACGGTCTCCCCGGTTCCCAGCACCCGGTTCCGGTCCGCCTCCCAGGCCGCGGCCCGTTCCGGGGAAAACAGCGACGCGTCGGTTTGGCCGATCACCGTCGCCTCGGACCGGTCGGCCAGTCGACAGAAGGCCGGGTTCACCGCCCGATATCGGCCGTCCACGTCTTGCAGTCCCACGAAGTCCGGGGTGGCGTTGAGGACCGACCGCAACACCTCTTTTTGCTCGCGAAGGGTTCGCTCGACGGCTTTCAGTTCGCCGATGTGGCATTGCAGGGAACGGGTCATGGCGTCGAAGGACTCCGCAAGGCTCTGGATTTCGTCGCCGCCGCAGGCCTGGTACACGCCGCAGCTTTGGCAGACCGCCAATTTTTCGGACAAATCCCCCTCCCCGCAGCCGTCGCAGAGGGTCCCCGGCGTGTACCAGCAACGCCGCCAGCCGTCGCCGTGGGCCGGGCAGTCGGCCTTTCCGCAGTCCACGATCTCCCAACAGCTTTTCCGCAGCAACGGGGCGGTGCGGACCTTCAGGTCGCCCTGGAGAATGGCCTGGGAGGAATCGTGGAGCATCTGAATGCGGCGGGTGACGGTGCGGGCGAAGGCCGCGCCCACCACCCCGGCGATGAAAACCACGATCCCGGTGGCCAGAAAGGCGCTCCACATGAGCCGCCGGGCCGCCTCGGAAATTCGGGCCCGCCCCAGCCCCAGCCGCACCGTCCCGAACCGGTTCCCCGCGATGGTTACCGGAAGGGCGTAGTCGTAGATCAGCTCTTCGCCCGTGTCCAGCAGTTGGACGGCCACGTTTTGGAGGGGGGACGGGGGGTTGACGGGAAGCAGTTCCGCCGGAAAACCGCCCGCGAAGGTGTGGGCCAGCGGCTCCCCGTCCTCGTCCAAAATGAAGGTGTAGGAGATGTCGTCGCTGAGCCCGACGGTTTCGTCCACCAGGACCTTGAGGCGAAGAAAATCCCGGGCCAGAATGGGCTCCGCCGCCCGGGCCGCCAGCCCCGCGCCGATGGAAACGCCCCGCCGCCGGTTTTCCTCCAACAGGGCCTCGGTGGTGATGTCGCTGACCACCAGGAGCATCATCCCCGCCAGCAATAGGAGGAGGGAGAGCAGGCCGAGGAAAATCCGGTTCCGGAAGGACAGCTTCACGGGGCCGCCGTTTCGTTTCGGTGGCGGTTCTCCGGGCTGGGCGGCGTTTCCTTCGCGCTTTGGGAGATCGTCCGGATCAAGGTTCGGACCGGGTCGAAATCGGCGTCCTCGGCGGAGATGACGCCGGCAAAACCGGCGGCCACCAAAATGGGCCGGTGGTCGGGGTTGCCCAGGTCGAGCTTGAGCAGGGCGGAGCGGATCGCCGATAGTATTTCCGGCGAGAGGCCGGGGCGGGCGGCGTAAACCCATCCGGGATAGCCCGCCGTGTGGTCCAGCACGCGGATGTCTTCCCGGTCCACCCGGCCGGCGACCACGTCCAGGGCGCCTTCCCGGATCGTCCCGACGTCGTAGGCCCCGGAGTGGACGGCCATGACCACCTTCTCCTGTTTGCCGCCGGGGCCGGGGGCGAAGGCGATTTCCCGGAAGTCGGAGCGCCGGATTCCGTTGGCCAGAAAATGGCCCAGGCCGAAGAGGTATCCGCCGGCGGAACCCGGGTCCACCGCCATCCAGCGCGCCCCCCGACAGTCGGCCAGGGTCCGAATGCGGTCGTTGTCCGCCCGGGCGATGATCTGGCCTCGGAACCGTGGCTTGCCGTCGGGTTCCAACACCCTCGCGAAGGCCCGGCCGCCGTAGGTTTCGGCGATCTGGACATAAATGAAGGGATTGACGAAGGAGATGTCCGCCTCCCCTTCCCCCACCATTTTCACGTGCTGGTCGAAGGTGTCCGGAAACACCTGCCGCACGTTGCGCCCCGTCTCTCGCCGCAGAAATTCCACCAGCCGGTGATGGCGCTCGTAGGATCTGGTGTGGGTGTACTGGGGCAGGTAGGCGTAGGTGATGGCGTCCTCGGATTGGGGGATTCGGAGGGTCTTTCGCTTGGAGAGATCCACGACCACCGGCCGTTCCTCCGGGCCGCAACCGGCCAAAAGCGCGGCCACGGCGAGGCCGGCCAAGGCGATCCTGAACGGGGCAAAAATGAAAGGCTTTGGATTGATCATTCCGGTTACACTTTCCATTTTGAATAACCGGCAATTATCGCACTCCTCCTTCGGAATGGCAAGACGGGTTTCCCAAATTGAGAATGGACAACGGGAAATTGACAATGGAGAATGGGCAATGAAACAGGCGTTTCCGCCATTTCCTCCATCGCTGGCCCCCTTTCCGTTCCGGTCGCCGTCCCCGCCCCCATGCGTTATCAATTATCAACTGTCCATTATCAATTCTCCATTGCTTTAGTCTTGAAATACGGGCCGTCGTGTTCTATAGACCGGTGAAATCGGGGCCAACCGTCCCGACAAAAGGCCTGGGTGGCGGAATAGGTAGACGCAAGGGACTTAAAATCCCTTGGGGCATGTCCTCGTGCGGGTTCGATTCCCGCCCTAGGCACCAGAAATATCGGGGGTTGGCCCGTTTGGGTCGGCCCTCTTTTTTTTGGGGAAAGGTGAAGTTTTTTTCCGGCAAGGCCGGTGAAGCGGAAGGGGAAATGGAGAATTGGGAGGGGGGAAGAAAATGCGGCGGGCGGGAGGCCGGCAGTCCCTCCATCCAGAAAACCCGGATCGCTCCGGGAAACCCGTGCTGGCGCGCCGAAAATTTCCAGCGTCGCCCGCCGCAAGCGGAACCAGCGGACGGCGGGGCCTCCCAATCCGCTCGATGGCGGCAACCCCGCATGGCGCTCCGGACGGTTGGGGCGTCCGTGCTGCGGCCGGGAGAATATCACCGTGTCGCGTCCGCTTGTCGTCAAGATACCCTCGGTTTTTTGGGGCGTCAAGCGGCGGAGTTCGTTCCCGGGGGCCGGTACGATGGCTTGGTTGGCCCGTCTTGGTTGTTCCTTATCGCAGCCAAAAAAAGCGGAGGACATTTTTCTGCTCGATTACATCAAATTCATGATGATCGGTGGAAATCACCGTTGCGTTTTCCATTTCCGCCAAAGACAGGACGAAACAATCCGCGAAAGAGACGCGCTGGGTGGTTTTGAAATGGCCAACCCTTGCGATGAGTTCCGGAGTAAGATTCCAGGCGATTTTTATGGGAAGCCCGGAAATATCTTCGAACAAATCGTTGGCATTTGGGCTGTCCGACGTTCGGAGGCAATCATAGTAGATTTCGGCCAGGGTCACGGAATGGAGGTGAAACCGATTTCGTGGCTCCGAAAATAGATTGTCGAGAGTTTCACCGCCGGTTTCGCCGCGGAAGAAGGCAATCAAGGCGCAGGCGTCGAGAACATATGTGGAGTCTATCGGTTCCATTTGCTCTCTTCCAGCTCAATCTCCAATTGCTTGCTTCGCGCGAATTCATCCGAAGGGCTCAGGCGATCCTTGTATTTTCCGCGCAAATGGGAATATCGGCCGGGTTTGGGTGTCTCGGGTATGGAGCGAGTCCGCAGGAATTCCACGAAATCCAGGACTTCGCGGAGGCGAAAGTCGTTCATGCCCCGGAGATTGGACATAATCCGTTTTTCAAGCTCGACAGTGTTCATGGGCGGCTCCTTTGGGCGCATGATAAGGAAGGCGTTACCTGCAAGATAACATCGGAAAGCGCATTTCGGCAAATTCAATCCGATTTCCGCCCCTACCCCACCCGAAAAACCTTCATCACCTCGTCTCCCAAATGATTGATGACCTTGACCGCAATTCTGCCGGAGGCGGGCTTGGGGAAGG
>JBKHDD010000042.1:0-29514 GCA_046541515.1 Desulfococcaceae bacterium | reverse complement strand
TATCCAGCGCAAATGGACAAAACAAATTGGCCGAAGCGCGGGAAGCGCTTCGGCCAATTTGCCTTGGGGGGAGGAAGGGGGCGCCCGCGGAGCGGAAGGACGTCGAGCGCCGGGGGCACGAACGTCCGCGACGAGCGCGGACGGGAGGGCGGGGATTCCTTGCGGCTACTTGACCGTCACGGCCTTTTCAAACTCCCACAGCCCGTGGATGTTGCAGAAGGCCGCCGCGATGAGGGTCCCGGAAGTTTTGATTTTCATGCCGCAGGTGATGGAATGATGGGTGTAGACCGGACCTTCGTTGGCGCCTTTGGTGGACTCCCCGTGGGCGCTGAATTCGAAGTTGCCGACCTGATAGCCGAATTTCTCGCCTTCGGGCTTGAAGAAGAGCTGAATCCAGCGGATGTGGTGCTCGGTCGTGTTGGGGTGCGCGACTTCCTTGCCAAGACTGGCTTTCACCTCGAACATTTCATCGGCCGCCACGGAATCGGGACATTCGATCACGGGCACATGCTTTTCGGATTTCCAATCGGCGGTCTGAAACAGTTCTCCAATGGCTGGCATTCAGTCTCCTCCTTGCAAACAAAATAAAGATGGGCGGGGCGTTTTCCAAACGGGCTCCCCATGGGATTGCGCGAATTGAATGTGCGACCATGCTTATCTCAAGGGACCGGATGCGACAATACGGTATTCCCTGTATTTTTTGGGAGCCGGATTTGGCCTCCGCCGTCAATTTGCGGCAAAAGTATTGACATTCCAGAACGTTCTGTTACATGCCTTTTCCAAATTCCAGTATCTTTTTCCAAACGCAATCTTTTTTCCGAAAAACTTGGAAAATTTCGTTTTCTCCCGGCGTCTCGCCGACGCCCGAAAGGCGGAACCATGATCATAACGGAAATCCTCGCGCGCAACGCCCGGCAATACGGCGAAGAAGTGGCCCTGGTGGAACGCGAACCCGAGCGGAATCTCCGGCGGGTCATCACCTGGGCCGATTTCGACCGGGAGTCCAGCGCCCTTGCCAACGCCCTGTTGGACCGGGGGGTCGGCAAGGGCGAAAAAGTGGTCCAGTTGATGACCAACTGTCTGGAATGGCTTCCCATCTATTTTGGCATTCTCCGGGCCGGGGCCTGGTCCGCGCCGCTCAATTTCCGGTTTCTGGGACCGGCCATCGCCCGCTGCACCCGGATATCCGGCGCGAAAGGGTTTATTTTTGGTCCGGAGTTCGTGGAGCGGATTCGGGAAGTCAAAGCCGAGCTGGACGCCACCGTTACGACTTATATTTACGTGGGGCCGGAAAAGGATCGTCCCGATTTCGCGGAACCCTACGCCGCCGTTCTGGCCGACGCGGAGGACCACGATCCCCGGATTCCCCTCGATCCCGGCGACGGCGCCGCGCTTTATTTCACCTCCGGCACCACCGGCCGGCCCAAGGCGGTGCATCTGACCCACCGGAACCTGGAATTCGCCTGCTACGCGGAAAACCGCCACCACAACCAGACCCACGAGGACAATTTTCTTTGCATTCCGCCGCTCTACCACACCGGCGCGAAAATGCACTGGTTCGGGAATTTCATCGTCGGCGGAAAAGCGGTGATCCTCAAAGGCGCAAAACCGCGATGGATTTTGGAGGCGGTTTCCGAGGAGGGCGCCACGGTGGTCTGGCTGCTGGTGCCCTGGGCCTACGACATCCTGCTGGCGGTGGAAACGGGAGAGATCGACCTGACGGAATTCAAGCTGGACCAGTGGCGGCTGATGCACATCGGCGCCCAGCCGGTGCCGCCCAGCCTGGTGCGGGAATGGGCCGAGGTTTTTCCCGGCCACGAATACGACACCAACTACGGGCTCACCGAGGCCAGCGGCCCGGGTTGCGTCCACCTGGGGCTGGAAAACCGCCACAAGGTGGGGGCCATCGGCCTGCCGGGCTTTGATTGGGAATGCCGGATCGTCAACGGAGACGGGCTCCCGGCGGCCAATGGCGAGGCCGGGGAGCTTCACGTTCGGGGGCCGGGCGTGATGAAGGAGTACTACAAAAACCCCGAGGCCACCGCCCAGACGATCGTGGACGGCTGGTTGCTGACCGGCGACGTGGCCCGGCGGGACGAGGATGGCTTCATTTGGCTGGTGGACCGCAAGAAGGACGTGATCATCACCGGCGGGGAAAACATTTTTCCGGTGGAGATCGAGGACTACATCATTCAGCACCCCAAGGTGCAGGACGTGGGCGTCATCGGCGTGCCCGACGAGCGGCTGGGGGAGATCGTGGCGGCGGTGGTAAAAATCAAGCCGGGGCAGGAGACGTCCGAAGCGGACATGCTGGAATACTGCCAGGGGCTGGCCCGCTACAAGCGCCCCCGGAAAATTTTCTTCGGCGAAGTCCCCCGCAACCCCACCGGCAAAATCGAAAAACCGAAGCTGCGGGAGAAATATCGCGACGATTAACAGCAATACCGTTTTTTTGGGAGCCAATCTTTGTAGGGGCGTATCGCATACGCCTTTGGCCAATCCAGCACCAATTTCCCTTGGAAATCTCCAAGTGAACGGCATTGCGATGAAAGGCGTTTGATCATGCCAAAAAAAGAAAAATATCGTTTCGAACCCGATTTCGCCGTTCCTCCGGGCGAGACCTTGAAGGAGGTTCGGGATTGGTTGGGAGTGGATTCGGAGGAAATTTCCAAACGGACTGGGATCGGGATTCCGGCCATTGAAGGAATTTTGGATGGCCGGACGCAAATCGGGGAGGAAATCGCTCGAAAACTCGAAATGGGGACGGGAGTGCCGGCCCGGTTGTGGCGCAACTTGGAAAATCAGTACCAGGAACAATTGGCGTTTTTGGGTGAGAAAAATGCGGCCCGGCGGATTTTGCCAGGCTAAAAGCGTGTTCTACACTTCCCGCCCCTCCACCATCTGCTCGTGCCACAAAATGAAAGTAACCAGCATCCAAATTTTCAGCCCGTGGCGGGCCCCGGCCACTTCTTCCTTGTCGTAGGCCAGGATTCGCTTGACGTAGGCCGGGTCGAAATAGCCGAGCCGTTCCAGATTCCGCCGGGATAGCGCTCGCCGGGCGAATCGCTTCATTTCCTTTTGCATCCAGAAGCGCACCGGCACCATCATGCCCGATTTGGGGCGCTCCACGATGGGGCGGGGCACGATGTCCCGCACCGCCTGCTTCAGCACGTTCTTCTCCACGTTTCCCGCCAGTTTCAGCCCCGGCGGGGTTTTCATGCCGGCTTCGATCACATTCCGGAGAAACAGCGGCGGCAGGGCCAGCAGGCCGTTGGCGGAGGTCATCTTGTCCACCTTCACCAAGATCAGGTTGGCCCCTTTTCGCCGGATGTTGATGGTCATCAGCCGGTTCAGAAACCGCCGGGGCGGCTGCGTTTCGAAAAACGGAGCGATGAGTCGGGAAAGCGCCCCCACGCCCCCGGTTTCCCGAAAGAAATCCCGGTCCAGGAGCAAATCCAGATCGGCGAAGCATTTGTGGTAGGAACGCAGATATTCCCGGGCCAGATATTCCGGCTCCGGCATCCCGTTCTCCGGCCGGTAGATCCGGGCCAGAATCATGGGGATGTTCTTGGGGCCGCCAAAGCAGGGATCGCCCCCCTCGCCGTTGAGGACCCGGTTTCCCTCCCGCGCCGCCGTCTCCGCCATCAGAAAATTGGGCACGGTGATGGGGTCGCCGATGGGGTCGTCCAGCCGCCAGATGATCTCCCGCATCCGGTTCAAAAACCGCTTGGGGCGGATGTCCAGCCAAGTGTGGCGGGTGTGGTACCGATCGGTGATCAGGCGGACGAACTGGTTTTCGTTTTCGTACTTCGGCCCGAAATGGATGGAGTAGGTCCGGAGCCGTTCCTCGGGATGTCGCCGGGCGGCCAGGGCCAGCACCGCGCTGGAGTCGATCCCGCCGGAGACGAAAACCGCCGGCGGCCCGTCTCCGGCCGCGCAACATCGGGCCGTCGCCGATTCCAGTTCGACCCGGAGTTCCCGCGCGCACACCTCCGGCGGCCGACCGTTGGTTCCAACCGGTTCCAGCGATTCCGGCACGAAATGGCGCCGGATGGCCGGGTCGTCCGCCCCGTTCCAGAAAAGCCGGGTTCCCGGCTGAAGCTCGAAAATGCCCTCCATCATGGTGCCTTCGCCCGGCACGAAGCTGAAGGTCAGGTATTCCGGGAGGGCGGCGGGCCGCATTCGCCGGGGCACGTCGGGATCGGCGAAAAGGGCCTTGATTTCGCTGGCGAAAAGGAGCCGGTCCCGGGTCCGGGTCCAGTAGATCGCCTTGACCCCGGCCGGGTCGCGGATCAGGTGCAATTGGTCGCCGAAAACCAGCGCGGCGCAGAAGGCGCCGTCCAGCCGTTCCAAACCGGTTTCCGGCGCGTCGGCCAGGGCGTGGAGGAGCGTTCGGGGCGGATGTTCGGGCGGTTCCGGGACGCCGCCGCCGGGGAAGAGTACGCCGTTGTAGCCGAAAAGCGCCTTCCGTTCCGGCGCGTCGGCGAGCTGTTTCCCCGGGTTCCACGGCGCGATGCCATGGCCGATCTCCGCCGTGCGACCTTGGCGGACGGACAGGGCGACGCGCTCCCAGCCAAGGGCGCGGCGGTGCCGCAGCCGTTCCGCCATCCGTTCCAGCAGGCCGGGCGAAGGAGCGCCCATATATCCAAACAGGCAACCCATGCAAAACCCTTCCGGGCGATCAATAACGCGTGCAGTTTTTGGGCAGGGGCGAATCGCGTTCGCCCTTGGCCAAAATGGCTCGACCGTTCATCGGGAATCCCCAAAGGAACGGAATTGGGGTTTCGGCGGGCGAATAACGCCCCGGCGCCGGAAATCAGCCGTATCCGACCCCGTAGGACACGTCGCCGGACGCCTCGATCCGTTCCGCCAGTTCCGGCGTCAACAGGGCCAGCCCGGCCACGGCGGCCGCGGATAGCGCGCCAATCATCGACCGGGGCGGCGCGCTGGCCAGGGGCAACCGATACCCCTTCTTGATCCGTTCAAACGGATCGCCCCCCACCGGGATTTTGGCCGTGGACGATGGATCGGCTTTCAACTCCGGCAGCCAGACAGGTCGCGCCAATTTTTGAATGTCCTTGGGATGAATGCCCAAATCGGCGATGGGCCGTTCGGCCAGATTCCAGGCGGCGTCCTTCCGTAGCCGGGTTTTCACCCGAAGCCCCTCTTCGGAGGCGTCGTGGGCCACCAGCACCGGCAAATCGGGGTGGGCCAACAGGAATTTCCGGGCGGCCATGAACGCGGCCTCGGGGTATTTTTGGGCGCTGACCACCAGGGTTTTGTGATCGAAATGAAACCGGTTGAGCGCCAGCATGTCCGCGATGTCGTCGTGCTGGACGATCAAAATTCGCTCGGGGGCGTATTGGATCAGTTCGTCGTCCACCTCGGCCTGGGTCAGGCCCGACAACCGTCTTCCATCCACCAGATGTTCCGACGGATGAGCCGCCAAATAGTTTTGAATGGCCCGTTCCATGGCCTCCCTTGGGACTTTTGGCGAGCGCCGGTTGAATTTCCGAATCAAGCCGAACGCGATGAGCGCCGCCAGGATGAAAGCCAAAAATACGGGCAATCCAAGCATTTCCGCGGCGCCGCTCAACGGGACCGCGATGAAGACGGCGAAAAACGGGCCGAGGCAACCGGGCAGTTTGGCTTTTTTGGCCAGCACTCGCCAAACGCCCAGCCGAAGCTGGTCCATGGTGAAGTAAAGACCGTCCGGACCGGAGAGGCGGCGGACCACCCCGGCCATGGCGCCGTCGGAAAGCCCCGGCGGCTCTTTGGGGTTCAGGGCGAATCGGTACTTGCACTGGTTGCAAATCAGCCCTTCCTTGACCTTTTGATTAAAACCGCAGCTGGGACATTTCATCGGGGGGAACTCCTCATGGGCGAAGGGCCGGCCGAGGAAATCGGGGCTGGGGCGGCCCGGTTCAACAGTGGGAGAGACGTTGGCGGAACCGAAATTAATTTTTTCCGGGCGGGCAGTCCTTTCGCTTCAAATTCCGATCCGATCCGGTCCGTTTTCTGGCGGAGAGGCATGTTTCGGCTAAGCGCCCGGCGTTGCCACGATCCACGCCCGGAAACGGTCGGTTTCGGCGATGCGGGCGGTGAAGCCGGCGGCGGAAAGCATGTCCAGCAGGGCGGGCGGGGGCGAGAATTGGCTGTCCATGCCCAGCAGTTTTTCGCCCAGGGCGGCGAGGCGGACCAGGGGGCGGCGAAGGTCCGGCTCTTCGATCAGCAGGCGGCCGTCGGGATGGAGCACCCGGGCCAGTTCGGCCAGCACGGCGTTTCGGTCCGCGAAATGGTGGAGGGAGTCCACCACCAGCGCGCGGTGGAACCGGCCGTCGGGGAAGGGGAGCGCTTCGGCGCGGCCGGCGACCGCGGCCAGCCCTTTGCGTCGGGATCGGATCAGCATCCGCCGGGACAGGTCGCAGACCACCGTCGGCGGGTCCAGCCGGGCGGAAACCCGCCCCGTGCCGCCGCCCAGGTCCAGCAAGAGGCCCTCCGTCCCCAGCAGTCGCCGAAGCCGACCCGCGTCCGGAGCGCCCAGCATTCGGTCGTACACCGGCGCGGCGAATCCAAAATGGTCGATCATCTCCGCCATCCCAAGCCCTGAAAGGGCGTTCGCATATGAGTCTGGGGAGGGAGCTTGTCTCCGAAAGAGAACTCCGAAAGAAAACGCTCCAAAACGCCCGTCCGCAAACAACTCACTCTATCCTGTTTTCCCGCTCCATGGCAAGCGTTTCGACCGAATCCCCTCCCGTTTCGGCGCGCCCAATTTCCTTGCGCCCCTTTCTGATCCGTGGTACGTTGACCGCTTATGAAACAATACGTTATTGATCAATTGCGGCCCGGAGATTACGGGCGGCTGAAAGAGTATCTGGACGCGGAGTTCGGCGACTCCGGCGTGGAAGATTTGTACTGGGTGCCCCTCGATCCCGAACTGATGGGTCCGGAACAGGCCGACCACGCCGACTGCCACCCCCTTTGCTTCGCCGTGGAGCTGATGGAGGACCGCCTTTCCTGCGAGCTGCTGATCCGGACCCGGAGCCGGATGCGTTGCTCGTGCATCGCCTACGCCACGCGGGAGCAGCGGGACTGGTTCATCGACGCCATGGACGCCATCCTGGAGCGGCTCGACATCTCGGTCTGACCGGGAAGAACCGGAACATCCATGATTCAATTGGTGCCCCTGGGCGGGCTGGGGGAAATCGGCCTCAACATGATGGTGGCCGAAATCGACGACGCCCTTCTGGTCATCGACGCCGGCGTCATGTTTCCAGAAGACTACATGCTCGGCGTGGATCGGGTCATCCCCAACATGGACTACCTGCGGGAGCGGCGGAACCGGGTGGTCGGCGTGGTGTTGACCCACGCCCACGAGGACCACATCGGGGCGTTGCCCTACCTGTTGCGGGAGATCGACGTGCCGGTCTACGCCACCCGGTTCACCCTGGGCGTGGTCCGCCACCGGATGGAGGAGCGGGGCCAGGGGCTGATGCTGGATTTGCGGGAGGTTCATCCCGGAGAACGGTTTCGGGCCGGCCCGTTCGATCTGGAAACGATCGCCGTGAACCACAGCGTGGTGGACGGCGTGGCCCTGGCCATCCGGACGCCCCAGGGCGTCATCGTCCACACCGGCGACTTCAAGATCGGCGGTTCGGAAGGCGGAGGGGTCACCGATCTCAACGCATTCTCCCGTTGCGGCGACGAAGGCGTGCTGGCGTTGCTTTCCGACTCCACCAACGTGGAGCGGGAGGGATACACCGCGCCCGACCGGGAAATCGGGGAAAACCTGCGCAGGATCGTGGCCAAAAGCCCGGGCCGGATCATTGTGGCGCTGTTCGCCAGCAGCATAAGCCGCATTCAGCAGATCGTGGACATCGCCGCCGCGGAGGGCCGTCCGGTGGTGTTCAACGGCCGCAGCATCGAGGCCAGCGTCCGCATCGCCCGGGAGATGGGCTATCTTCACGTGCCCGACCAGTTGGAAGTGGACCTGGAGGCCTTGAAAGGGGATTCCGGCGATCGGGCGGTGGTGGTGACCACGGGCAGCCAAGGCGAGCCCATGAGCGCCCTGGCCCGCATGGCCACCGGCTCCCACAAGCAGGTTCGCATTCATCCCGGCGACACGGTCATCCTTTCCTCCAAAACCATTCCCGGCAACGAGCGGGCCATCGGCCACATCATCAACGAGCTGTATCGGCGGGGCGCGGACGTCATTTACGAAAAGATCGCCGACATCCACGTTTCGGGCCACGCCTTCCGGGAAGAGCTGAAGTTGATGATCAAGCTGACCCGGCCCCGTCATTTCGTGCCGGTTCACGGCGAATATCGCCACCTGGTGCTCCACGCTCGGCTGGCCCGGGAGATGGGCGTTCCCCCGGAGCGGATTCTGCTGGCCGAAAACGGCCAGGTCATCGCCTTCCATCCGGAGGAGGGCGGCGCGATCCGGGATTCGGTGCCGGTGGGGCGCGTGCTGGTGGACGGCAAGGGCGTGGGCGACGTGGGCCGCAGCATTCTGCGGGAGCGCCGGGCCCTCTCCGAGGACGGCTTCGTGGTGGTGACCCTGGCCTTCGACGAGGAGACCGGGGTGGTGGTCTACGGACCGGAAATCACCTCCCGCGGCTTCGTTTTCGAAAACGAAACCGGCCATTTGCTGGACGACGCCATCTGCGTCATTCTGGAGGCCATCGAGGACATCGGCCCCGAAACCAAGCATCGCATCGGACGGGTTCGCTCCCGCATTCAGGGCGACCTGCGAAAATATTTTAACTTCACCATTCGCCGCCGGCCGGTGATTCTGCCCTTCGTCCTGGAAATCTGACCCCCGGCCGCTTCGGCCCGATTCTCCAAATGAACGACATCCAACGCGAAATTCTCGGCATTTTCCTTTTTTTCCTGGTGCTGTTCAGCCTGGTGAGCCTGCTCTCCTTTCATCCGGCCGATCCTTCGGTGTTCACCAACGCGGGCGGCCCGGCGGAGAATCTCTTCGGCCTCATGGGCGCCCACGTTTCCGGCCTCATCCTGGGGCTGTTCGGCACCGGCGGCTTCTGGACGCCCTTTCTGTTGCTGATGGTCTGCTACCAGTCCTTCCGGCGGCGGGGCCGGGACGAAATGTTGGCCCTGGGCGGCGGGGCGGCTCTTCTGTTGATCGCCACCGGGGCCTTCATGGCGCTGTGGAGCGACCAGTATCCGGTCTTCGGGGCCGACGTGCCGGCCGGCGGGCTGATCGGCGCCGCGGTGCGGGAGGCGACGCTGCGCTACGCGGGCCCCGCGGGCGCGGCGCTGGGGCTGTTTTTGCTCATGGTGATCGGGTTTCTGCTGGCCACCGGCCTCTCCCTGGTGGATACGGCCCGCCTGGCCGGGGAGAAGCTTGCCGGGCTGGGTCGCGCCGCTGGACGCCGGGGCCTCGCGCTGGCGCGGGCGGGGCTGGATCGGAGCGGCGCGGTGTTCGGACGGGGCTGGCGGAATCTGCGAACCGGGATCGCTTCCCGGCTGAGCGACGCCCGGGAAAACCGGCGGAACCGTTCCGCCATTCCGGTGAAGGCCAATCCGCCGCGATCCCTGCCTTCTCCCGCGGCCGAGGCGAAGAACCCTGGGGCGTCGACATCCGCCGTTTCGCCATTTAAGGATTCGAAGCCGGTCAAAAAATCCCCGATTTCCAAAATCCGCAAAAAGGACGACCGGCAGATCGAACTGCCCCTTTCCGGTCCGGAAACCGAGGGCTTGCCCTCCATCGACTTTTTGGAAAACCCCAAGGCCCGCCCGCCCTCGGTGGACCAAAGCTATCTGTCGGAACAGGGGCGGCTGCTGGAGGCCAAGCTGGCCGATTTCGGCGTCAAGGGCGAGGTGACCAACGTCATTCCCGGTCCCGTCATCACCACCTTCGAATACAAGCCGGCCTCCGGGGTGAAGATCAACAAGATCGTCAATTTGACGGACGATCTGGCGCTGGCGTTGCGGGCGCTCAGTATCCGGATCATCGCGCCGATCCCGGGCCGCTCCGTCATCGGCATAGAGATTCCCAACGCGGTGCGGGAAACGGTTCGGTTTCGGGAGGTCTGCGGGAGCGATGAATTTCGGCAATCCGAGTCGCCGCTGTCCATCTGCATGGGCAAGGACATCGAGGGAAAGCCGGTGGTTTCCCAGCTCGACCGGATGCCCCACCTGCTCATCGCCGGGGCCACCGGCACGGGAAAAAGCGTCTTCCTCAACGCCCTGATTTGCAGTTTTCTCTACAAGGCCAATCCCGAAGACGTGAAGCTGATCATGATCGATCCCAAGCGGATCGAGCTGTCGGCCTACGACGGCATTCCCCACCTGATCACCCCGGTGGTGACCGACGTGAAAAAGGCGACCAACGCCCTCTACTGGGCGGTGCGGGAGATGGAGCGGCGCTACGAGCTGCTGTCGGAGCTTCGGGTCCGAAACATCAACCAGTTCAACCGCAAGGCCGAGGCCGGCGCCCGCCGTCCCGCCGAGGACGGGGAGGAAGGCGAGCTTCTGGAGCGGCTTCCCTACGTGGTGGTCATCATCGACGAGTTGGCCGATTTGATGATGGTGGCCTCCCGGGACGTGGAGGTGGCGCTGATGCGGCTGGCCCAGATGGCCCGGGCCGCCGGCATTCACCTGATCCTGGCCACCCAGCGGCCCTCGGTGGACGTGCTCACCGGCGTCATCAAGGCCAATTTTCCCACCCGGCTCACCTTCCAGGTCTCCTCCAAAACCGACTCCCGCACCGTCATCGACACCAACGGCGCGGAAAAGCTGCTGGGCAACGGCGACATGCTCTTTCTGCCGCCGGGCACCGCAAGGCTTCGGCGGATTCACGGCTCCTTCATTTCCGAAGAGGAGCTGGGCCGGATCACCGATTTTCTCAAGCGGCAGGGCACGCCGGAATACGACGAGGCGGTGGTGGAAGCGCCCTCGGGCGGGGGCGAAACCGAGGAGGAGATGGACGTGGACGAGCGCTACGACGACGCCGTGGCCCTGGTCACCCGCACCCGCCAGGCGTCCATTTCCATGGTCCAGCGCCACTTGCGCATCGGCTACAACCGCGCCGCGCGCATCATCGAAATGATGGAGCGCGAAGGCGTGGTCGGCCCCGCCGACGGCGCCAAGCCCCGGGAGGTGTTGGTGCAGGGGTACGACGATATGGCGTCGTGAGGCTTCGGATATCCGAGTTGTGATCATGTTTCGGCGTCGCGGACGGGAGGCAGAGCCTCCGGAAGCATTCCCAGGCAAAGCCTGGAACGAGAAAAAAAGCCCTGAAAGGGCGAAACATACCAGCCCCGGGCCAATGCCCGGGGGAAGAAGCCATGGCGCGGTATTCCCCATTATGAACATCCCCCCCAATCTCCTCGAAAACACACCCGGCTTCCTCGACCCCGCCGAAGGCCGCCGGTTGTACGACGTGGCCCTGGACGCCGCCGCCTTCGGACCGTGCCTGGAGATCGGCAGCTATTGCGGCTTGTCCACGCTGTACCTGGGCGCGGCCTGCCGGGAGCGGGGCGGCGTGTTGTTCGCGGTGGATCACCACCGGGGCTCCGAGGAGCAGCAGCCGGGGGAAGAGTATTTTGATCCCTCGTTGTTCGACGAGCGCTCCGGTCGGGTGGACACTTTCCCGGCTTTTCGGCGGACGCTGGATGCGGCCGGACTTGTGGAAACGGTGGTTCCGCTGGTCTGTTCCTCCGCATTGGCGGCCCGGGCCTGGGCCGCGCCGCTGTCCCTGGTCTTCATCGACGGCGGCCACGCGCCGGAAACCGTCTTCGACGACTATGTCGCCTGGGCCGGCCACATTCGCCCCGGCGGCTATCTGTTGATCCACGACCTGTTCGAGCGGCCGGAAGAGGGCGGCCAGGGCCCCTTCCGGGTGTACACCCTCGCCCAACGCTCCGGCCTGTTCGAAACGCTCCCCCGCACCGGAACCCTGGGCGTCCTTCGCCGCCGACGATGCGGCGAACGGCCCGATCCGCCGTTTTGAGCGTTTTTATCTCCTCCCGATTTTCCGCCTTCCTCCCGCCGATTGCCCGTCCCGTTTACCCAATTTTGAAAAATTCCGTCGCTTTTCCCGTTTGGTTTCCGTTTTTCCGCCCGGAAGCAAGTTTCCCCAAATTCCGGTTTTTGGGTGTTCTTTTTCATAAAGCCAAATTTCCATGCTTTCCATTTTTCTCCGTATCGGTGTAAAATTGAATCGGTTTTTGGCGGTTTTCCAGTAAATTCGGAAATCCAACGGGTCTTCGGAGCGCCATCCGAGAAGAGAGAACGCCCATGGCTGGTCCCAAATCCCGGATTCATCGAATTTCGTGGATTCCACTGGCGGCGCTTTTACTTTGGCCGGGGCTTTTCACCGCGACGGCGGCGGAGCCGGATCGGGTGCTGGTGCTTCATTCCTACCACCAGGGATTTGAATGGACCGACGCCCTTCAGGCGGGCATAGAAAAGGCATTCGCGGAAAGCGACCGGCCGGTGGATTTTTCCGTGGAATACATCGACGCCAAGCGGCATCCCGGCGAAATCCTCTTCCACGATTTGGCCGGACTGTTCGCCCGCAAATACGAGCGCCGGCGGCCGAAAGTGATTCTTTCCTGCGACGACGACGCCCTGAACTTCCTTTTCGCCTATCGGGATCGTTTGTTTCCCGGCGTTCCGGTGGTGTTCTGCGGACTCAACGTGGAGGACTACGACCCCGCCATTCTGGAGGGACGGAGCGGCTACACCGGCGTGGTGGAAAAGCTGGACTTGGCGTCCACCATCGCGCTGATTCCCCGGGTGCAGCCGGAGGCGACCCGCGTCGTCTTCGTCCACGACCAGACCACGACGGGGCTGGCCAACCGCCGCATGGCCGAGGCGCTGGCCCCGCGGTTCGCGGATCGGCTGGAATTCGCGTTTCCGGAGAAGGACCAGACCGCGGAGGGGGATTGGGGGCCGGGTTCCCTTGGCGGCCTGAGCGAGCGGGAACTTCTCGCCTATCTCGAAAGGTTGACCTCGGATACGGCCGTCTTTTTTCTCGGCTTCTATCGGGACCGTTTCGACGCGCCCCTGGAGCTGGAGAAGATTTTGCCAAAGATATCCCGGGCCGCGCCGGTACCGGTGTATGGCTACGTGGAAAGTTATTTGGGGCGTGGCGTTTTGGGGGGAAAGCTCCTGAGCGGCGAGGTCCACGGGAGTTCCGTCGCTCGCAAAGTTTTGCGGATTTTCCGGGGCGAGGCGGTCGCGGAAATACCGGTGACCGTGGAAAGCTCCAACCGCTTCATGTTCGACGACCGGCAACTCCGACGGTTCCGGATTCCCAAAAGGCGGCTCCCCCAAGAGGCGATTCTTCTCCATGCCCCCGGTTCCTTTCTGGAGCGCCACCGCGTGGCGATCGGCTGGAGCCTGATGGCCGGCCTCCTGGTTTTCCTTTTCTTCCTGATCCTGTTTTTCAACATGTCCCGTCGGCTGCGGGCGGAGGCCCGGGCCGCCTCCAGCGAACGGAAATACCGGTTGTTGGCCGACCATTCCGCCGACGTGATCTGGACCATGGACGCCGAACACCGGCTGACCTATGTGAGTCCGTCCATTGAAAAGCTTTCCGGATATACGCCGGAGGAGTTTCTGAACCTTTCCTTCGGTCAATGGATGACGCCCCAAACCTTGGAATCGGCTCGGCGCCGAATCGCCGAACGCGGGGTAAACTGGGACGAAGTCTACCGTTCCGAACAGGAGATGATCCGAAAGGACGGTTCCGTCGTCTGGACCGAAGTCTTGGCCCGCGGACTTCGGGACGAGCGCGGCCGCCCCTCCGAGCTGGTCGGTTCCACCCGCGACATCACCGACCGCAAACGGCGGGAAGAAACCGATCGCCGGGCGACCCGGCGCGAAGAGGCGGCCCGCCGTCACCAAAGCCTTTCCACCATGGCGGGCGCGGTGGCGCACAATTTCAACAATCTGCTGATGGCGGTTTTGGGAAATTTGGACATGGCGATGTCCGACAACTTCCGATTCGATCGCTCCCGGGAGCTGATCGAATCGGCCCATGAATCGGCCATGCGGGCCGCCGGACTCAGCCGGTTGATGCTGCTCTACGTGGGACAGGGGCAGGATGAAAACGAGATCTTTTGTCTGCTGGAAATGATCCGGGAACAAAAGGCAAGCCTGCGAGAACTGGCGCCTCCCGAAATTCGGATCGTTTTTCCGCCCGACCGCGAGGGGGAACCCTGCTGGATTCGCGGGGAACGGGGGCGGTTGGCCGAAGCCATTCGAAATCTCGTGATCAACGCCGCGGAGGCCATCGGGGCGTCGGCGGGGGAGGTCGTCATCGGACTGGAACGGCGGTATCTGACGCCCCCCGAGTTGGAGGATAATTACGGCTTGAAACCTCCGGAAGAAGGCCGGTTCGTGGGGCTGAGCGTGAACGATACCGGTTGCGGCATGAGCGAGGAAACCCGCCGACGACTGTTCGAGCCCTACTACACGACCCAATTCACCGGCCGGGGGCTGGGGCTCGCGGTGGTGTTGGGCATTGTTCGCGGCCATGGCGGGGCCATCCAGGTTCAAGGCGCGGAGGGGGCCGGGAGTCGGATCACGCTGTTTTTTCCCGAGGTGGAACCGGTGGGGCGAGACGACGAAGATGAAACCATGGATGTCGCGGGCCGAAGCGGTTCGAAAGAAACGTTTTGATCGGAACGGGAAAAAGGGGCGAGAATGACGACGAAAAATGTGGAAGCCGTCCGGGAAAAAGGAAGAAAACGAAGGGGAAAGGACGAAGCCGGGGTTTTGCGCGACGGCGCGAAGACATCCGGGAAATCTCCGGAAGCGGGCGGCGTCGAAAGCCGTCCGCGGGACGAGGCGTTCCGACGACTGGCGGAGCAATACGCCGTGGTCGTCCGCACCACCACCGACGGCTTTCTCCGGCTGAATTCGGATGGCCGGCTGCTGGAGGTGAACGACGCCTATTGCCGCATGAGCGGCTACCGGGCGGACGAATTGCTTTCCATGACGCTGACGGAGCTGGAGGCGGCGGAATCCGAGGAAGAAGTCGCCCGACACCTCCGGATCGTGATCTCCAAAGGGGCCGACCAGTTCGAAACCCGGCATCGAACCCGGGACGGCCGGATCATCGACGTGGAGGTGAGCACCACCTTCTGGGTCGAAGGCGGGCAGTTCATCAGTTTCCTTCGGGACGTCACCGCCCGAAAAAACGCGGAGGCCCGGTTGCGGGAGAGCGAGGATCGGTATCGGGCCTACGTGGATCGTTCGCCCATGGCCCTGCTCATCGCCGACGCCGACGGTCGCTACGTGGACGTGAACGCGGCCGCCACGAACCTGCTGGGCTATTCGCGGGAGGAGCTGCTGGGGATGCATCTTCAACAGGTCTTGTACGCGGAGCCGGGGGCGACGCCACGAACCGATTTCGACCGGTTGAAGCGGGACGGGTTCCTGCGGGCCGAAAAGCGCTTTCGCCGAAAAAACGGCGATCCCGTGGACGTTCACCTGGAGGCGGTTCCCTTGGGGACCGACCGGTTCATGGCCTTTTGCTCCGACATTTCCGAGCTGAAGCGGGCCGAACGGGCGTTGAAAAAAAGCGAGAAGCGGGTCCGGAAAAAGCTGGACGCGATTTTGTCCCCCGAGGGCGACCTGTCGCTGGCCGACGTGCTGGACGTGGAGGCGGTGCAGACCCTCATGGACGACTTTTACCGATTGACCGGTATCGGCGTCGCCATTCTCGATCTTTCCGGCGCGGTGCTGGTGGCCACCGGCTGGCAGGAGATCTGCACGAAGTTTCATCGGGTTCATCCGGAAACCGCCGCCAACTGCCGGGACAGCGATCTGTCGTTTTCCAAAGGCGTCGAGCCCGATTCCTTCAAGCTGTACCGGTGCAAAAATCAGATGTGGGACATGGCCACGCCGATCCGCGTGGGCGGCCGGCGGCTGGGCAATCTCTTCCTCGGCCAGTTTTTCTTCGACGACGAGACGCCCGACGTCGGGGCGTTCCGGGCGCAGGCTCGCCGATACGGCTTCGACGAGGCGGCGTATCTGGACGCCCTGTCCCGCGTCCCCCGCTGGTCCCGAAAAAAGGTGGAGGCGGTCATGACCTTTTACGCCCGGTTCGCCGGGATGATTTCCACCCTGGGCCACGGCAACGCGCGGCTGGCGCGGACGTTGGCGGAGCGGGACCGGCTGCTGAAGGAGCTGCGCGACGGCGAGGCCAAGTCCCGGGCCATTCTGGACAACGTGGACATCGGCATCGCGCTGATCAGCCCCGATTTCCGAATCCTGGAGGCCAACCGGCGGATGCGGGAATGGTTTCCCCATATCGCCGCGGAAACCGATCCGACCTGTTTCCGCGTCCTTCCGCGGACGGCCGGCGACGCGCCCTGCGAATCCTGTCCATTGCGTCGCGCCATGGTCGATGAGCGGGTCCAGCGGGAAGAGATGACCCTGCCTTTGGAGAACGGCGACCGCCACTTCCGGGTGGTGGCCTCCCCCATCCGGAACGAAGCGGGGGAGGTGAGCGCCGCCATCGAAATGGTGGAGGACATCACGGATCGGCTCAGCCTGGAGCGGCAGTTTCGCCAGGCCCAAAAAATGGAGGCCATCGGCCAGCTCACCGGCGGCGTGGCCCACGATTTCAACAACCTGCTCCAAGTCATCAACGGCGGCGCCGACCTGGCCATGGAGGACATCTCCCCGGGCCATCCCGCCCGGGAATCGCTGGCGGAAGTGATCGCGGCCGGGGAGCGGGCGGCCCGGCTGGTCTCCCAACTGCTGCTCTTCAGCCGGCGACAGGTGATGCGGCCGGAGCCCTTGGAGTTGAACACGGTGGTGGACGATCTGCTGAAAATGCTGAAGCGGGTCATCGGCGAGCACATCCGGATTCACTGGCTGCCGGGACCCGAGGCGGGCCGGGTGTTCGGCGACCGGGGGATGATGGAACAGCTGCTGATGAATCTTTGCGTCAACGCCCGGGACGCCATGCCCGAGGGCGGCGTGCTGACCATCGAGACGCGGGACATGGAGATCGACGAGGAGTATTGCGCCCACCACATCTGGGCCAAGCCCGGCCGGTACGTCCGGCTCGTCGTCACCGACACCGGCTGCGGCATGGATCGGGAAACCCTGGACCGGGTGTTCGAGCCGTTTTTCACCACCAAGGGGGCGGGAAAGGGGACCGGCCTGGGACTGGCAACGGTTTACGGCATCGTCAAGCAGCACGGCGGCATGGTTTCCGCCTACGGCGAACCGGGGTCGGGCGCCAGCTTCAAGGTCTATCTGCCCATAAGCGAAGGCGGCGAATCGGCGGAGGCCCCGCGCACTCGGCCGGCGGGCGGCGGCACGGAAACCATCCTTTTGGCCGAGGACGATCCGGACGTTCGCAAGATGACCCGGAGCATCCTGGAACGGAGGGGCTACACGGTATGGGACGCGGGCAACGGCGTGGAAGCGGTGGAACGGTTCCGCGCCGCCCCGGATTCGGTGGACCTGGCGATTTTGGACGTGATGATGCCGCAAATGGGCGGCCGGGAGGCCCTGAAGCAAATGCGGGCGATCCGGCCCGGGCTGAAGGCGCTGTTCGCGAGCGGATACAGCGAAAACGCGGTCCACACGAATTATATTCTGAAGGCCGGGTTGACCCTGATCCAGAAACCCTTTTCCCCCGCCGACCTTTTGCGGGCGGTGCGGCGGGCGCTGGACGAGGCGGAAAAGGCCGGGACCGGTTGAGTCCAAGCACCCCCCTTGAACGCCGTCTTTCGTGCGCGCTCGATCCAGACGAGGTCGGTTCTCTTGCGCCATTCCGACCGAAGAGGAAGAACATCGGACAGTCTCAAAACCGGGCGCCTCCAAAAATGCGGATTGCCAAACAAAGTTTCGGCGGCACAAAGGAAAAATTATAACTTGCTGTAGAAAAAGGCGAATTCATTTTGATTTTTGAGAGATTGGTCTGAATCGGCGGGAATTCCTCTTTACAAGTCACCGATTACAAGATAAATCCTCTCCCTTGATAATGGAAACGGCTGACGTTCATCGGGAAAAAATCTGAACGGACAGGGAGAAAGGAAATATGGTCGATCCAAGCAGCTGGGATTGGGAAGAAGGCCGGAAGGCGATCGGCGACATCGCCGCCTGGCGGAACGAATTCGACTGGGTCGAGGAACTCCGGGCCAGTCCCGACGGCGAAAAGGTGGCCGCCGTCGTGAAAACCGGCGAGATGGAATTCAGCGTGTGCGAAAACGGTACCGCGTGGGAGGAAACCTTCGACAAGGTCTGGTATCTTCGCTACGCCCCCGACGGCCGACTGACCGGGATCGTTGCCGATTCCGCCGAATGGACCCTGGCGGTGGACGGCGAGGCATGGGAAAATCGGTTTGATTTTTTCTGGGACACCCGGTTCGGGACCGCCGGCGACCACATCGTGGGAATGGCCCAAAGCGGCGGCGAATATCAGGCGGTAATGGACGGCGAACCCTGGGAAAACGCCTTCGCCAACATGACGGGGCTGACGCTGCCCCCCGCCGGCAACCGGGCCGCCGGGGTGGTGCAGACCGTTCCCTTCGGCCAGGCCGAAATCTTCAAATTCCAGGACGGCTGCTACAGCGTGGCGGTGGACGGCGAGGCCTGGGGCGTGAATTTCGTGAACGTCTGGGAGCCGGTTTTCAGCGCCGACGGCGCCCACGTGGCCGCCCAGGTCCGCACCACCTTGTATGATTACACCATCGCGGTGGACGGCGAACCCTGGAAGGAACTTTTCCCGTCGGTCTGGCGGCCCCGCTTCTCTCCCAAGGACGGGTCGGTGACCGCGCCGGTGAAAATCCCCGGCGGCTGGACCCTGGCCCGGGACGGACGGCTTTTCTGGGACGGCAAATTCGTTCAGCTCTGGCATCATCGGTACAGCCCGGACGGCGACCGCATCGCCGCCATCGTGGCCCCCAAATTTGGTCGATGGACCGTGGCCGTGGACGGCGCGCCCTGGAAAACCACCTTCGCCGATCTGGTGACCGATTTGGTGATGAGCCCCGACGGACGCCGGGCGGCCTGCGTGGCCAAGGACCGGGAAAAATGGACCGTGGCCGTGGACGGCGAAGCCTGGGAAGGCGATTACGCAATGGCCTTTCCGCCGGTCTTCAGCGCCGACGGCCGGCATGTGGCGGCCCGGATGGAGCGCGCCGGCCGCCGGTACGGGATCGTGGTGGACGGCCGACCGCTGAAAACCGAATATGCCGAACTGTTCGATCCGGTCTTCAGCCCCGACGGCGCGAAGATTATGGTGCGCGGAATGGAGGCCGGCGAAAACCAGTTCGTTCGACAGGTGATTTCCTTGAACGATATTCTGGGGTAACCCCACGGGAGGCGAAATGCATACTCTTCACAATCTGGTCGCCGGTCCCCTGGCCTGGCTGGCGTTCCTGGTTTTCATCGGCGGCAGCATTTACAAACTGGCGACCATGGCACGGGAGGCCAAGCAAAAAGACCCCTTGGTCTACGAATACTGGAGCACCACCCACGCCGTGCAGTCCATGCTTCACTGGCTGACCCCCTTCGGCAGCCGCAACTGGCGCATCAACCCGGTGTTGACGATCGTCACCTTCGCGTTTCACGTCTGCCTCATTCTGGTCCCCATCTTCGCCTTCGCCCATATCGTGCTGTGGAAGGAGGCCTTCGACGTCTCCTGGATGGCGCTGCCCGAGGGGCTGACCGATCTCATGACCATGGTGGTCATTTTCGGCTGCGTCTACTTCCTGATCCGCCGGCTCACCAAGCCGGACGTCAAATATTTGACCTCTCGCTCGGACTTCGTCATTCTGGCCATCGTGGGGCTGCCGTTCCTCACCGGCTACTGGGCCTCCCAGGGCTGGTTCGCCTACAAGCTGGTCTACATTCTGCACATGCTGACCGGCGAAATCATGCTGGCGGCCATTCCGTTCACCCGGCTGGCCCATGCGCTCTACTTTCCCTTTACCCGCGGCTACATCGGCTCCGAGTTCGGCGCCGTGCGCCACGCGCGGGACTGGTAACCGATCCAACTTTGCGGCCGCCGCTTCCCCGGGGAAGGGTCTGGACCGCGACATTCATCACGGGAGACAAACATGGCGGAAGCTGCCTCCAAAATTGAAGAAGGCCGAAAGAAAATCGACGACGTCGGTCTGGACCAGGGCATCGCCCGGCTTACGCCGGACCGCATCGCCGAGGTGGTCAACGAGGTGCTGGACAAGGAAACCGGCGCCAAACTCAAAGCCTACGTGCAAACCTGCGTTCACTGCGGCATGTGCTCCGAAGCCTGCCACTACTACATTTCCAACGACGAAAATCCCATTTACTCCCCCGCCGGCAAGGTCAAGCAGACCATCTGGGAGTTGCTGGACAAAAAAGGCCGGGTGAGTCCGGAGTTCATCCGGCAGGCGGCCGAGGTGGCCTACACCGAATGCAACCTCTGTCGGCGTTGCGCCATGTACTGCCCCTTCGGCATCGACGTGGCCTACATGATGCTGACCATGCGGCGCATCTGCCACAAGCTGGGCGTCACGCCCCAGTACATCCAGGACACCGCCCACAGCCACGCCGCCACCATGAACCAGATGTGGGTGAAGGACGACGAATGGGTGGACACCCTGTTCTGGCAGGAGGAGGAGGCCCAGGCCGAGGTGGAAACCCTCCGCATCCCCGTGGACAAAGAGGGCGCCGACGTGATGTACTCGGTGATCGGCCCCGAGCCCAAGTTCCGGGCCCAGCTCATCTACCAGGCCGCCGTCATCATGGAGGCCGCCGGGGTCAACTGGACCATGCCGGCCACCCCGGGCTGGGACAACAGCGACATGGCCATGTACACCGGCGACACCGAGCTGATGGCCCGGCTGAAAAAGGAGCACTTCGAGGCCGCGGAACGGCTCAAGGTGAAGCGGATCGTCATGGGCGAATGCGGCCACGCCTTTCGGTCGGTCTACGACATGGGCAACCGGGCCCTGGCCTGGCGGATGCCGCCCCTGCCCATCGTCCACGCCCTGGAATTTTACTACGAGCTGTTCAAGCAAGGCCGGATCAAGATCGCCAAAAAGCTGGACCGGCCGGTGACCTTCCACGATCCCTGCAACGTGGTGCGCGGCCGGGGCCTGCACGACATGGCCCGCTACGTGGTGGGCCAAACCTGCGAAACCCTCGTCGAAATGACCCCCAACCGGGAGCACAACTACTGTTGTTGCGCCGGCGGCGGCGTGATCAACTGCGGCCCCCCGTATCGGGACAAGCGGGTGGTGAGCAACCGGGTGAAGGCGGACCAGCTCCGCCGGGTCAAGGAAAAGGGCGTGGAGGTGGTGGTCGCCCCCTGTCACAACTGCCACGGCGGCCTGGAAGACATCATCCACGGCTACCATCTGGACCTGGAACTCAAGTTCCTGGGCGACATCATCTACGAGACCATGGAGAAACCGGAGTAAATCTTCGACCCCCGCGCCCGCCGCGCCGGCGGGGCGGGGTTCGCCAAGGAGGATATTGCGCATGAAGATCCGACCCCTTCTGGCCGCGGGCGCCGTCCTCGCGGCGCTGGTCGCGCTCACCGCCATCGCCGGCTTCAGCCAGGGCGACATCTATTTTGTCCGGGACAGCGCCTTCGGCGTTCGAACCCGTCCGGCCGTGCCCTTCGCCCACGACGAGCACAACGCCAAGGCCGAACTGGACGACTGCACCCTCTGCCACCACGTCATCGTCGACGGCGTGAAATCGGAGTTTGAATCCTCCGAGAACATGGAATGCTCCGAATGCCACATGGCCGGCCGAAAGGACCGCATGGACCTGATGAACGCCTACCATCTGAACTGCAAGGGCTGCCACGAGGAGGAAAAAGCGGGCCCGGTCACTTGCGGCGAATGCCACGCCGGCGGCTTCGGCCCGACGTCCTGACCGGATTCGGACGTTTTCTCCGGCGTCGATCCGTGATATTCGGATCGCGATATCCGGAAAGGAATGGGAGGCGGGAGGCGGCCGTCCCCCGCGTCCGTTCTCGCGGATCGAACCAGGGAGGAAGCCATGAACGCGCCCCGGGGAAACACCCACAGCAAATTGATGGGCTACCTGTTGTGGATTTTCGGATTCACCGGCGCCCACCGGTTTTATTTTGGCCGTCCCATTTCCGGCACCATCTACTTTTTCACCTTGGGGTTGTTGCTGATCGGCTGGATCATCGACATTTTTCTGATCCCCGGAATGGATCGGGAGGCCGACATCCGCTTCAGCGAAGGGCCGGTGGACTACAATCTGGCCTGGCTGCTGCTCGCCTTTCTGGGGTTGCTGGGGATTCACCGGATGTACATGGGAAAATGGCCGACCGGTCTGCTTTATCTGGTGTCCGGCGGTCTGTTCGGCATCGGGTACATTTACGATTACTGGACCCTGAACGATCAAATTCACCTCATCAACCGCTCGGGGTGAGCCCCGACGCCCTTTGGAAAGTGAGGTCCGCAATGGCGAAAAAGATCCTGGTCATCGACGACGATCCGGTGGTGGTCAAATATCTGACCAGTCTTTTGGAGGACAACGGCTACGAAACGGTAACGGCGGGGGACGGCAAACAGGCCCTGGAGGTCATGAAAAATGAAATGCCGGACCTGGTGACCCTCGACCTGGAGATGCCGGAGGAGTGGGGCACCCGCTTTTATCGGAAATTCAAGCAGGACCCCGATCTGAAGGAAACGCCGGTGATCGTGATCAGCGGCATGCCGTCGCGCCATCTTTCGGTCCGGGACGCCGTGGGCTACCTCAGCAAGCCCTTCGAGCCGGAAAAAGTCCTCAGCCTGGTGAACGAAGCCCTGAAGTAAACCGTTTCCCGCCTCTCTTCCGGTTTTCCCCGCCTTTCGCCGCCCCCGCGCACCCCGCGCGGGGCGGCGAGGTAGGGTGGTTTCGCGCCGAACTACAGTCTCGACTGTAGTTCGGCGCTTTTTTTCGGACCGGCCCTATTGGTCCAACGGTTCCCGCCTCCCGCGATCCCTCTTTCCAAGGTCCCCTTTCCGCGCGTCCACGCCCCGCATGGGACCCCGTCCTCTTTGGGAGATGGCTCTCGGCTGCGGACCGAATCCCGGACGGGATCATGACCCGTCGGCGGATTCACTTCCGGAGCGTCGGCTTTGGCGCGGGCCGTTCATCGGGTTCCCCCGCGTCCACGCCCCGCATGGGACCCCGTCCTCTTTGGGAGATGGCTCTCGGCTGCGGACCGAATCCCGGACGGGATCATGACCCGTCGGCGGATTCACTTCCGGAGCGTCGGCTTTGGCGCGGGCCGTTCATCGGGTTCCCCCGCGCGCGCTCCGAATCCCGTCCGCCTCCGGCCTCGGACAACGACCCTCCCCTTCGGAGCGCGCAACCTTCCGGGAAGCCTCGACTCCGACTCAAAACCCCCGCGGAAAACGGTTACGGGCCAAAATAGGGTCCGCCGTGCCGAGAATTACAGACTCGACCGTATTTACTTCCGCCTGGCCATTTTCGTAAAACATCCCAAACTGAAATTGGATTCCTGGTTAATCATTTGACGGCTAAGGATGCAGATTATGGTCAAGGGAGCGATCAAGTACCGGTGGATTGGCGTCCTCACGGCGGTGTTTCTTGGGTTGATGTATTTCCTTGGAGGACGTGGGCTGGATGCGATGTCGCCCGAGCAGGCGAAAGAGGGCCGGGCGGATATCGTCGCGATTAATTCGTTGAAGGCGTTTGGAAATCTCACCAAGCCCGAAGTGATTTTCCTTCACGACGCCCACACCGAGGCGCTGGAGAAGCTGGACAAGGACTGTTCCGCCTGCCACATGCCCAAGAGCACGGAAGTCAAAGGGACCTTCACCGAGGCGGTGGAGGGGATCGATCCCCTGTCGCCCAAGTTTAAACGGTTGGAGGATACCGCCCGCCGGGAGGTGATGGACGTCTACCACACCTTCTGCACCGGCTGCCATTTGGACATGCGGGAGAAGGAGCAGGAAACCGGCCCCATCACCTGCGGCGGATGCCATCGGGAAACCCAGCCGGAATCGAACTGGCGGGAAATCGGCATGGACAAGTCTCTCCATGCGCGGCATACCAAGTCCAAATCCGTCGTTGTCTCGCAGGTTGCGGACAGCGCGGAGTTCGCGGCGCAAAACGCCTCCGACGACAAGCAAAATTGCCAAGTCTGCCACCACGCCTACGACGAGGAAAAGGAAAAGCTTTTCTACGACAAAGGCAAGGAGGGCACCTGCCGCTATTGTCACAAGGACGAAAAAAAAGACCCATGTTTAAGAAAATCTTATTTGCGACCACGGCGACGCCCACCTGCGACAACGCGGCCCATGTGGCGTTCGACTTGGCAAAGAAATACGAGTCGGAACTCTCCGTCTTCCACGTCTACGGCCGCCCCTCCCGGGGATTCAGCACCACGGTCACCGACACCCGCACCGGCGAGGACGAGCAGCCGGACGCCGACTACGAGTCCTGGGTGTTGGAGGAGATGAAGGGCTACTACGCCAAACAGCTGGACGATTGCAAGACCTGCGATATGGAGGCGCTCATCGGCGTTCCCCACACGGAAATCCTCCGCGCGGCCCGGAAAAAGGACGTGGATCTGATCGTCATGGGCGCCCACTCTCGCCAGGAGGATCACGGCGCCACCCGATATCGCAGCGTGGTGGGCAGCACCATGCAGCGGGTGGCCAAGAGCGCGCGCTGTCCGGTGCTCATCGTCAGCCGGCCCTGCACCACTTGCCTCTGGTATTTCTCCAACATCGTCTTCGGCACCGATTTCAGCAAGGCGTCGGATTCGGCTTTTCTTTTCGCCAAAAATCTGTGCGAGGCAATCGGCTCCAAACTCTACATTTTCCACGCCCTGGACCTGAGTTCCGTTCAGTCCGGCACGGTGCTGGAACAGACCGAAGTGGAGGCGCGGATCAAGGCGGCCCGCAAAAAGATCGACGACCGGTACGTCTCCAAGCTCGGAGATTTCGACAACTACGAGGTGGAGGTCTGGGAGGGCATCCCCTACGTGGAGGTGCTCAAATATTCCCGGGAGAAGAACGGGGACCTGATCGTCATGGCCCACCACACCCGGGAGATCGATCCCGAGCAGGCGCTATTGGGCAGCACGGTGGAGCAGGTGGTGCTGCGGGCCTCCTGCCCGGTGGCCAGCGTCAACCGACCGGACAAGGTGAGCGACTGATTTCAGGGGCCGGGTTGTTCCGTTGGTCGTTTTCCGGAACCGACCCGGCCATTTTTTCCGGAACCGAGATCCTTCGGGCGCGGTCCCGAAAGAATCCCGGCGAGGTTGCGGCGGGGGCCTTATGAATCCGAAACAGGTGCTGGTGGTGGACGACGAGCTGGATATGCGCATCTTCCTTTCCACCGTCTTCGAAGCCGCCGGCTACAAGGCCGTTTCGGCCCGTGACGGCCGGGACGGCCTCGCCAAGGCCAACGAGGCCCGGCCCGACCTGATCATCCTCGACCTGATGATGCCCGGCGAAGGCGGCGTCCGGATGTACCGCCAGCTCAAGGAGGAGCCGGCCCTTCGGGACGTGCCGGTCTTCATCCTGTCCGGCGTGGACAAGGCCACCTTCTACCACTATCTCAAAATGCTCAACGTCCGGCCCGCCGACGCCATCCCCGAGCCGGACGCGTATCTGGAGAAACCCCCGACCCCGGAAAACCTGCTCTCCATCGCCGACCGGCTGATCGGACCGCCGGTTACCGGCGCGAACTGAGCGCCGCCTTTCAACCGCCGGTCGCCGTCGTGCGCCCGTCCGTGAGCGGCCTTTGGCCGAGCCTTTTTGGGGCGGACCGGCGCGCATGTCTCCTTCACCTCAACGGGACGGGGCTTTTCCATGGAAAAAACCCTGCTGCTGGTGGACGACGAAGCCGACATCCGGGAAATTCTCGGCCTGTCGCTGACCGACCTGGGATACCGGGTGATCTCCGCCGAAAACGGGCTGGCGGCCCTGGACCGGTTTCGCGAAGCGCGTCCGCCCGTGGTGGTGACCGACATCAAAATGCCGGGGCTCGACGGCATCGGCCTGTTGCGGGAAATCAAAAAGGAGGCCCCGGACACCGAAGTCGTCATGATCACCGGTCACGGCGATCTTGAGTTGGCCATCCACAGCCTCAAGCACGAAGCCACCGACTTCATCACCAAGCCCATCCATCCGGACATGCTGGAAGTCTCCGTGAACCGGGCCTGGGAAAAGGCCGCCATGCGGGCGGAAATCCGGCGGCACAACGAACATCTCCAGGAGCTGGTCCGGCGCGAGCTGGAGGCCACCCGGCATAAATATCACCTGCTCTTCGAGGCGGTGCCCTGCTTCATCTCCGTCATCGACCGATCCTTCCGCATCACCGAGCGCAACCGGCTGTTCAAGGAGTATTTCGGCGGAGAAGACGGCATTTACTGCTACAAGGTGGTGAAGCATCGGGAAGCCCCCTGCGAGGCCTGTCCGGTGGCCGCCACCTTCGGAGACGGCGAATCCCACCAGATGGAAACCGTGGTAACGGCGCAATCCGGGCGGCCCTACGACGTGCTGATCCACACCGCGCCCATCCGCGACGCCGACGGGGAGATTGCCCACGTGATGGAGGTGGCCACCGACATCACCGCGGTGCGGGAGCTTCAGGATCGGTTGACCTCCCTGGGCCTGCTCATCGGATCGGTTTCCCGCGGCATCAAGGGGCTGCTCACCGGGCTGGACGGCGGGATGTATCTGATGAATTCCGGCCTCAAAAAGCATAGGCCGGAGCAGGTGGAAGAGGGGCGGGAGATCGTGGAGACCATGGTCGGCCGGCTTCGGAAGCAGGTTTTGGACATTCTCCACTACGCCAAGGATCGGGAGCTGGAGCGGGAGACGGTGAACGCGGCCGAATTCGCCGGAGACGTGGCGGATACCGTGGCGTCCAAGGCGGAACGGGCCGGCGTGAAATTCGAGCGTCGCATTTCCGAGGATCTGGGCGAGATGACGGTCGACCCCGGCGTGGTCAGCGCGGCCCTGGTCAACATTCTGGAGAACGCCGTGGAGGCCTGCGCCGACGACCGGTCCGACGCGGAACATACGGCTTCCTTTCGGGCGGACGGGGACGAGGCCGAGGTGGTTTTTGAGGTGGTCGACGACGGGCCGGGCATGGACCGGGAAACCCGGGAGCGGATGTTCACGCTTTTTTTTTCCTCCAAGGGGAACAAGGGGACCGGGCTGGGCCTGTTCATCGCTCACCGGATGGTCAAGCAGCACGGGGGCGAGATCGCCGTGGAATCCGAACCCGGGCGGGGGGCGCGGTTCGCCGTGCGGCTGCCCCGAAACCCGGGGCTGGAATCGGAGGCGTCGTCTTCCGGCGAAGCCCGGCCGCGATCGGCTTCGGAGGCGTCGGGATGAATCCGGTCCTGGGGGTGAGCATCTTCCTGCTCCTGGGGCTGGTCGCGCTGATCAGCTTTTTGCTGTTCAAGCTGAACCGCCAGCGGCAGGAATACCAGAACCTCTTTGAGAGCGTGCCCTGCACCATCACCGTGCAGGACCGCGACTTCCGGCTGGTGGGCTACAACCGGGAGTTCGCCGAAAATTTCGACCCCGCCCCGGGCGACCACTGCTACCACGCCTACAAGGGGCGCAGCGAAAAGTGCGAAGTTTGCCCGGTGGAGAAGACCTTCGAGGACGGGACGTCCCACGTCAGCGAGGAGACGCGGCTGAACCGCGACGGCACCCGGAAGTATTGGCTGGTTCGCACCTCCCCGGTCAAGAACGCCAAGGGGGAAATCGTCGCGGCCATGGAGATGTGCCTCGACGTCACCCACCGGAAGATGCTGGAAGAGGAGCTGGAACGTTCCGAGAAGAAATACTACGCCATCTTCAACAACATCCCCAATCCGGTCTTCGTGCTGGACGCCGAAAATTTCGAGATCCTCGACGTCAACAAGAGCATGGGCGAAGTGTACGGCTACGCCAAGGGCGACGTGGTCGGACGGGATTTTCTGGAGCTGTTCACCGACGCAGAGCGGGATCATTATGCCTTCAAGCTTCGCACCGCCGCGGTCCTTTACCGGGTGCGTCATTTCAGAAAAGACGGCCGGACCCTCTTCGCCAATTTGCGCCTTTCCCCTTCGGAGTACTGGGGGCGGAAGGTGACGCTGGTCACCGTGAGCGACATCACCAAGCGGCTGGAGGCCGAGCAGCAGCTGACCCAGGCCAGCAAGCTGGCGACCCTGGGCGAGATGGCCACCGGCATCGCCCACGAGTTGAACCAGCCGCTGACGGTCATCAAGATGGCCAGCGGCTTCTTCATGAAAAAGTTGCAACAGGGCGAACCCATTCCCGAGTCCATTCTCGGAAACATGTCCGAGAAGATCAACAACAACGTGGACCGGGCCAACCGGATCATCAACCACATGCGGGAGTTCGCCCGCAAATCCGAACCGAGCCTGGAGCGGGTCCAGATCAACGACGTGCTGGAGCGGGCCCACGACATCTTCAGCCAGCAGCTCAAGCTCCGGCAGATCGAAGTGGCGTGGGAGCTGGAGCCCGACCTGCCGGTCATCGACGCCGACCCGGGACGGCTGGAGCAGGTGTTCATCAACCTGCTGGTCAACGCCCGGGACGCCATCGAGGATCGGTGGGAGGGAAGCGTCGAGCCCGGCGACAAGCGGATCATTTTGAAAACATTCGTCCAGGGCCGGCGGGTGGCGGTGGAGATCAGCGATACCGGCGGCGGCATTCCCGAGGCGGTGGCCGACAAAATCTTCGAGCCCTTTTTCACCACCAAGGAGGTGGGCAAGGGAACCGGCCTGGGGCTGTCCATCAGCTACGGGATCGTCAAGGACTTCCAGGGGGACATCCGCGTGGCCGCCTCCGCCGAGGGCGGGGCCTGCTTCCATCTGGAATTCCCGACTTCCGAATCGGCGGCGGCCGCCTGAACGGCCCGGCCGGCAAATTGGCGAAGGAGAAGGAACGGCGACGATGACGGACGAGCGAACCACCGTGCTGCTGGTGGACGACGAAGAGGATATCCGCGATATCCTCAGCATCGTGCTGACCGACATGGGCTACGACGTGCTCGTCGCGGCGGACGGCGCCGCGGCCCTTTCCGCATTTCGGGAGTCGAACCCGCCCATCGTGCTCACCGACATCAAAATGCCCGGCATGGACGGCATCGAGTTGCTCCGAGAGATCAAGGCGGAGAACTCGGACGCCGAGGTCGTCATGATCACCGGCCACGGCGACATGGACCTGGCCATCAAAAGCCTCAAGTACGAGGCCACCGACTTCGTGACCAAGCCCATCAACGACGACATCCTGGAAATCGCCCTGAAGCGGGCCCACGAACGGCTGACCATGCGGGCCCAGCTCCGGATGTACACCGAAAATCTGGAGCGGATGGTGGAGGAGAAAACCCGGAAGTTGGTGGAGTCGGAGCGGCTGGCGGCCGTGGGGCAAACGGCGGCGGGGCTGGCCCACGCCATCAAAAACATCTCCGGCGGGCTCTCCGGCGGGATTTACGTGATGGACAAGGGCTTCGAGCTGGACAAGCCCGAATACCTCCGGCAGGGCTGGAAGATGGTCAAGGGCA